>DATIZS010000116.1:0-6280 GCA_035516955.1 Rhizomicrobium sp. | reverse complement strand
GATATCGATGCGCTCGGCGCGGAGGGCGGCGCAACATTGAGCCTCGCGCCCGATTTCGGCCTTCAGGCGCTCTTTTCCCTCACCGATGCGCGCGTGCGCACCTCCGATCCGGATTTGAACGGCAAGCGCCCGGCTCAGGCTCCGCGCGCCACGCTGACGGCGCGGGCGACGTGGCATCCGATCGAGCCGCTCGCGCTCGCGGCATCGCTGCGCTGGGAATCGGCGCGTTTCGAGGACGACCAGAACACGCTGCGGCTCGGTTCCGCCACCACGCTCGGTTTCGATGCCCGCTGGAGCGTCGCGGACGCGCTCGGGCTCGTGCTCAGCGTGGACAATGTGACCGATGCCAAGGTCGCGACGGCCGAGGCCACCGACGGCACGCTGAGCTTCGGTCAGCCGCGCATGATCGCGCTTTCGCTCGCCTATACGCCCGGACGCTAGCGAAGGCCCAATTCGCGCGCGATGATGCCGCGCAAGATCTCGCGCGTGCCGCCGCGCAGCGAAAAGGACGGCGAGGATTGTACGAGATAGGCGAGCGTGGCGCTGAAGGGATCGGCATCGGACAAATCGACATCATCGCGCGCAAGGCCCTGGATGGCGCGCGGGATGTCCTGTTCGAGCGTCGTTCCGAGGTCCTTCACCACGGCCGCTTCCACCGCGGGCGATTGGCCCGCCGCCAACTGGCCGACGATCGACAGCGACATCTGACGCAGCGTCCACATCTGCGCGCTCATCTGCCCGATGAGGATTTTTTCGGCTTCGCTCGGGGAATCGCCGACGACGCGCAGGAATTCGAGGAACAATCGCAGCGACGATAAATAGCGCTCCGGCCCGCTGCGCTCGAAGGCCAGCTCCGCGCCGACTTGCGCCCAGCCGCCGCCTTCCTGGCCGACAAGATTTTCATCACCAACGAAAACGTCATCGAAAAACACTTCGTTGAAATGCGTGGCGCCGGTGAGGTCCTCGATGGGCCTGACCGTCAGCCCGTCGCTTTTCATGTCCACGATGAATTGCGAAAGCCCGGCATGGCGCGTGGTGTCGTCGCTGGTGCGCACCAGCGCGATCATGTAATGCGCGGATTTGGCGCCGGACGTCCAGATCTTTTGCCCGTTGATGCGCCAGCCGCCGTCGGCTTTGCGGGCGCGCGTGCGCACGGAAGCGAGATCGGATCCCGATCCCGGTTCGCTCATGCCGATGCAGAATTGGGTTTCGCCCCGCGCGATGCCGGGCAGAATCCGCATGCGCTGTTCTTCGGTGCCGAAGCGCAACAGCAGCGGCCCGCTTTGCCTGTCGGCCACCCAATGCGCGCTCACCGGCGCGCCCGCCGCCAGCATTTCCTCGAGCATCACATAACGTTCGGCGTATGAGCGCTCGTGACCGCCATAGCGCTTCGGCCATGTCATGCCGAGCCAGCCGCGCTGCCCGAGTTTGCGGCTGAACGCAGGATCGTGGCCGGACCACGAACGCGCGCGGCGCACCGACGGCATGTCGGGAATGTTCTCTTTCAAAAAGGCGCGCACTTCGCCGCGCAAGGCTTCCGCTTCCGGCGGCAGATCGAAGGGCGTGAAGACGAATTCGCGCATGGCAGGAGTATAGGGCGAATGGCAAATAGCGAAAGTGCGAACGGAACCCTATTCGCCACTCGCTATTCGCTGCTCGCCCGTCCTATGCTTGCCCCGAAATCATCGAGGACACGCCCATGGAATACGTCAATCTCGGCAATACCGGCCTGAAAGTCTCGCGCATCTGCCTCGGCACCATGACCTACGGTTCGCCCAAATGGCGCGAATGGGTGCTGGACGAGGAGGCGAGCCGGCCCTTCATCAAACAGGCGTTCGAAGCCGGCATCAATTTCTTCGACACGGCGGATGTCTATTCGCTGGGCGCGAGCGAAGAGGTGCTCGGCCGCGCGCTCAAGGATTTCGGCGGCAGGCGCGAGACCTATGTGGTCGCCACCAAGGTCTTCAATCCGATGGGCAAAACGCCAAACGAGGCGGGCCTGTCGCGCAAGCACATCATGCACGCCATCGATGCGAGCCTGAAACGGCTCGGTACCGATCATGTCGATCTCTATCAGATCCACCGCTTCGATCCGACCACGCCCATCGAGGAAACCATCGAGGCGCTGCACGATGTGGTGAAGGCGGGAAAGGCGCTCTATATCGGCGCGTCGTCGATGTATGCCTGGCAATTCGCGAAATATCTGTCGCGCGCCGACGCGTCGGGCAAGACGCGCTTCGTCTCGATGCAGAACCATTACAATCTCGTCTATCGCGAGGAGGAGCGCGAGATGATCCCGCTCTGCATCGACGAGAACGTCGCCGTCATCCCGTGGAGCCCGCTCGCACGCGGCTTCCTCGCCGGCAACCGCAGCAAGAAGGATTACGGCGAAACCGCGCGCGCCAAGACCGACGAATTCGCCCACATGCTCTATTATCAGGAGAGCGATTTCGCGGTCGTCGAAAAGCTCGGCGAGATCGCCAGGGCGCGCGGCGTTTCGAACGCGCAAGTGGCGCTCGCATGGATCCTGAGCCGCAAGGGCATCACCGCGCCCATCGTCGGCGCGTCCAAGGCCTATCAATTGGAAGAGGCCGTCGCCGCGGAAGCGCTCAAGCTCGACGACGCGGAGATCAAGGCGCTATCGGCGCCCTATCAGCCGCACAAGGTGCTGGGCCATCGATAAAGCCAAGATTGTCATCCCGGCCGACCCCGCACTTGTTGCGGGGGAGTGCCGGGACCCACCGGGAAAATGTCTCGGTTGGTCCCGGATAACGCGCTGACGCGCGTTTCCGGGATGACAGGCAATTACATCGGCGCCTTGGCGTCCTCGGGCTTGGCGGGATTGGCGGGAATGGCTTGCGTCACATCGCCGATGTCCTCGCTCCATCCCCCGCCGAGCGCGCGATAGAGCCCGATATCGGCCTGCAGCCGCGCCAGCTTGATCTGCACGAGCTGATCCTGCGCGGTGAAGAGCGTTTGCTGCGCCTGAAGCACCGCGAGCAGATCGGCGACGCCTTCGCGATATTGGATCTCCGAAATCCGGAAGGCCTCCGCGGCGGCGTCGACCTCTTCGGTCTTGTATTTCTCCTGCTCGGAGAGGCTTGCGACCTGACCGAGCGCCGATTCCACGTCGGCGAACGCGTTCAGCACGGTCTCGCGGTAATTGGCCACGAGCTCTTCCTGCCGCGCGCGCGCATATGCGCTTTCGCCTTCGAGCTTTCCGCCGTCGAAGATGGTCTGCAAGAGCGAGGCGCCGATCGAATAGCCGAGGCTCGTCGAATGGAAGAGTGCGGACAGCGCCGTGCTCGCAACCCCGCCCGAGGCCGTCAGGCTGATATTGGGAAAGAAGGCCGCGCGCGCGGCATCGACATCGGCATGGGCCGCGGCCAGATCGGCCTCGGCCTGAGCCACGTCGGGCCTGCGCCGGAGCAATTCCGACGGCATTCCGGCGCCGACCTTTGGCGAGACGATGGCGTCGAGATTGTCGGCGCGCACGTCGAAATCTTCCGGGGTATGGGCGATCAGGACGGCCAGCGTATAGCGCGCCTCGCGCTCCTGTTCGTTCAGCGCGGGCACTTGCGCTTCCTGACCGGCCACTTGCGCCTGCTGCTGGGCGAGATCGAGGCGCGAGGAAACGCCGTTCGTCACCTTGGCTTCGGTGATCTTCAGGATGCGATCGGCCGCGTCGATATTGGCCATGGCGATGGAGACGCGCTGGCGCAGCGCCAGCACGTCGAAATAGGTGTCGGCCGTGTCGGTGAGGACGGTGAGCGCCACGGTCTCTTGCGCGAAACGCGCCGATTTCAGGTTCTCGGTGGCGGCGCGCAGATTGTCCCGCTCCAGGCCCCAGAAATCGAGCTGGTAGGAGGCGTCGAGCGAGGCGCCGAAGGAATTGCTGCCGTGCCATTTGCCGGTCGCCTTGCTGCCGGTGCGGCTGGCGCCCGCCGACAGATCGACCGAGGGAAAGAGCGAAGAGCCCGCGATCTCCTGATTGGCTTCGGCCTCCATCACGCGGGCCGCGGCTTGGGCGAGATCGAGATTGTCCTTCTGCGCGCTGTCGACGATCCCGTTCATCTCGTCGCTGCCGAAGCCCTTCCACCACTCGGCCGTGGGCCAGACGGGTGCGCCGGACGGCGACGGTTCGGTGAAGACTGCGGGCACGTCGCTCGGCGTGAGGGCCTGGGGCGGCGCGGTCGCGCATCCTGCGGCGGCGAGCCCAAGGGCGGCGACGGAGGCGGTGCGGACGAAGATTTTCATGGGGGTTACTCGCTGGACAGCGCGACCACGGGGTCGAGCCTGGCTGCCTTCATAGCCGGTGCGAAGCCGAATACAAGGCCCGTGGCCACGGCGCAGGTGAACGCCAGGATGATCGGGAAGGCCGTTATATCAATTGGTGTGCCGAAAGCGCCGATCAGAAGGGCCGTTCCCACCCCGCCCAAGACGCCCACGATTCCGCCCAGCGCCGAAACCGCAGTGGCCTCCGTCAGGAATTGCTGAAGGATGTCGCGCATGCGCGCGCCGGTGGCCATGCGGATGCCGATTTCGCGGGTGCGTTCGGTAACGGACACAAGCATGATGTTCATAACGCCGATGCCGCCCACAAGCAGCGAGATCGCCGCCACCGATCCGAGCAGGATCGTCAGCGTGTTCTGCGCGGTGGTGGCGGTCTGAAGGACGGCCGCCATGTTGCGCACGAAGAAATCCTCGGTGTTGTTGTGGCGCGCGGTGAGAAGCGCGGTCACTTCGTTCTGGACGTTGTCCATCTGCGTCAGATCGCTCACCTGGATGGTGATGGAGCGCACGAAATGCTGGCCGAAAATGCGCAGCATGCCCGTCGAAAGCGGAATGAACACGACGTCATCGGAATCCTGGCCCGCAAAATTCGCACCCTTCGAGCTCATCACGCCGATCACCTGGAACGGCACATTGTTGATGAGGACGTACTGGCCGATGGGATCGCCGCCGTCGGGCAGAAGATTCTGCACCACCGTCTGGCCGAGAACGGCCACCGCCGCATAGCTCGCCTGATCGGAATCGCCCACGAAGGTGCCTTGTGCCACCGGCCAGCTTCTCACGTCGGTATAGGGCGCGGTCGTCGCGTCCACCTGCGTTTGATAGTCGACATCGTTGAGGCGCACGGTCGCCCCGCCGGTGATTTCGGGCACGGCGGAGGCGACGTAAGGCAGCTTGGCGATCGCGTCGGCGTCTTCCGGCGTCAGCGTCGCGATGGGGCCGTTGTAACCGCGCATATTGTGGCCGCCGGGGCGCACGAGGAGCAGATTGGTGCCCATCGAGCCGATCTGCTCGACGACCGCCTGCTTGGCGCCTTCTCCGATCGCCATCATCGCGACGACCGAGCCCACGCCGATCATGATGCCGAGCAGGGTGAGCACCGTGCGGAAGATGTTGGCGCGAAGCGCGCGCATGGCCATGTGCATCGCCTCGCCAAGCCCTGCGAAGGTCTTGGCGGCCATCGAGCCTTCATGGTCCCCTTCGGGCATGACCGACACGCGCGCGAGATCGGGTCCGCTGTCGGAGACGATCTTGCCGTCGCGGATTTCGATGATGCGCCTGGCATGCGAGGCGACCGTCTTGTCATGGGTGATGAGGATGATGGTGTGGCCGCGGGCGGCGAGATCGGAAAGCAGCGCCATCACATCCGCGCCGCTCTTGGAATCGAGCGCGCCGGTCGGCTCGTCTGCCAGGATGATGCGTCCGCCGTTCATCAGCGCGCGCGCGATGGAGACGCGCTGCTGCTGTCCGCCCGACAATTGATTGGGCCTGTGCGAGACGCGGTCGCCCAGCCCCAGCGAATTGAGAAGCGCATCGGCGCGCTTGCGCCGCTCGGAAGGCGAAAGCCCGGCATAGATCGCGGGCACTTCCACGTTGTCGGCCGCCGTCACGGTGCCGATCAGATTGTAGCTCTGGAAGATGAAGCCGAATTCCTCGCGCCTCAGCCGCGCAAGTCCGTCGGAATCGAAATGGGCGATGTCCTCGCCCGCGAAGCGGTAGCTTCCGCTCGTCGGCTTGTCGAGGCAGCCCAGGATGTTCATCAACGTCGTCTTGCCCGAGCCGGACTGGCCCATGACCGCCACGAACTCGCCGGGATAGATGTCGAGCGAAACCCCGCGTAGCGCCTGCACCTCGACCTCGCCGCCGCCGGTGACGAAGGTCTTCGTCACGTCGTGCAGCGACAGGAGCGGCAGGGCTTCCCGGGCCGCCGAGAAGTTGTCGGCCTGTTTGTTCAATGGAAGCCTCCGAAGCCGCCGCCGATATGCCC
>DATIZS010000115.1:0-13265 GCA_035516955.1 Rhizomicrobium sp. | reverse complement strand
AATATGGATGGCCGGGACAAGCCCGGCCATGACGGTAAATGGGATTGGATAAAAAAAGTGAATCTACCCCGGCGCGCGGCGCGGTCGCTTCACGCCGCGTGGCGCAAGCCTCGGCAATCCTTCGCCCAGCGCATAGGTCGTCTGCCGCAAGTGATTCATGAAGGCCTGGCGGTCGGCGATGGTCGCCAGCCGCTCATACGGAATCACGTCGCCGATGCGCACATGCACTTCGCTGCCGATGCGCCGGTGCACCTCTCGGAAGAGCAGCGACAGCCGCAACGTCATGCTCACATGGCTCGCAAGCTGGAACATGCGGCTGTTCTGGCCGGCGAAATAGACCGGCACGACCGGTGCCTTCGCCTGCGAGATCAATCGCGCCGTCAGGTTCTTCCATTCCGCGTCGATAGCATGGCGATGCCAGGGCGTGGGCGTGGTCGATACCCCGCCCGCCGGAAAGACGATCAGGCAGCCGCCGTTCATCAGATGATGCTTCGCCGCGGCGCGCGATTTGAGGTTGGTCTGCAGCGCCTCTTCGCTTTCCGCGAAATCGACGGGCAGGAGATGGGAGCGGATTTCCTCCGCGCGATAGAGCACCCGATTGGTGAGGATGCGGAAATCGGGCCGCACGCGCGAAATCAGATGGCCCATCACCACGCCGTCGAGCACGCCGAAAGGATGATTGGCCACGATCACCAGCGGCCCGGTTTTCGGCAGCGCCGCGAGCGCCGCTTCGTTGCAGACGATCTTGAGCTCCAGCCGCCGCACCGCCGAATCCCAGAAGCTTTCGCCGGGCACGGGATCGGCGCGGTGCTGATCGTAAAGCCATTTCAGATAGGGCTGGCCGGTGGCGCGCTCGATGGCGCGGATGACAAGCCGTTTCGCCCAGGGATCGCCCGGCTCGGCATAAGAGAAGGTATCGACGGCACCCGTCATGATTCGCAGAGTCTAGCGGGCAAGCGGTTGCGCTTGAAGATCGCTCAGGCGGGCATTTCGGCGAGCGAAAAGCCGCCCTTGCGCGCGCCCGCCCTGACCGCCAGATAGAGCAGCAGGCCCACGGGCCCCGCCAGCAGCGTCACGATCAGGCACGGGATCACGGCGAAATGCGAAAGCCCGCGGGCTTGCGCGTCGCGCGTCTGCCACGCACCGATGAAGAGATCGAAGACGAGATAATGGATCCATCCCGCGGTCGCGGCCACGGGCGAGGTGAAAAACGCCATCACGCCGGCGAGCGAGAAGAAGTTCGCGCCCTCCGGCGCCTCGCCCAAAAAGAGCACGCGGGAAATCAGCCATGTGTAGGTCAGCCCCAGCACGATCGGAATCGCCGCCGAATGCACCAGAAGCCCGGTCACGCGCCAGCGCGGCGCCACGATCAGAAGCAGCCAGAAAACCAGAATGCCGTTATTGGCGATATTGAAAATCATCTCCGTGCTCATCGGATGAATCTCCGCTTCAGCCAGTCGATCATGGCGGCGTTGGTTTCCTCAGGCTTTTCCTGTTGCGTCCAGTGCCCGCATTCGCGGATCAGGACGCGCTCCAGATCGGGCACGAAACGCTCCATCCCGTCGGCCATCTTGGGCGTCAGCACCACGTCGTCTTCCGCCATGATCATGAGGCCGGGCACGCGCACCTTCTGTTCCATCGTGCCCGACTGGCGCCAGTTGCGCGTCAGATTGCGGTACCAGTTGATGCCGCCGGTGAAGCCGGTGCGCTTGTAGGTCTCGATGAACACGTTCAGTTCGTCGGCGCTCATCAGCGTCTGGCCCGGCCAATGGCTTTCGTCGGTCTGCAGCGCGTTGACGAGTTCGAGGTTGCGCTCCTCCTTCGGCCGCTTGTCCCAATCCTTCGCGCTCATCGCGCCCTTGCGCATGAAGAAGCGGAAGGATTTGCCGACGTCGCGCATCAGAACTTCGTCGGCCACGCCCGGCTTCTGGAAATAGACGATGTACATGTTCTCGCCGTAAAGCGCGCGCATGCCCATGATGGGATCGATGGGCGGGCGCGCCAGGAACGGCGTGTTCAATCCGATCACGCCTTTCACGCGGCCGGGATGGTAAAGCGGCATGGCCCAGACCACGATGCCGCCCCAGTCATGGCCCACGAACACGGCCCTGTCGATCTTCAGCGCATCGAGCATGCCGGCGAGATCGTCGGTCAGGTGCTGCATGTCGTAGTCTTCGACCTTGTCGGGGCGCGAAGTGCGCCCATAGCCGCGCTGATCGGGCGCGATCGCGCGATAGCCGGCGGCCGCGAGCGCGGGCAATTGATAGCGCCACGAATAGGCGAGTTCGGGAAAGCCGTGGCACATCACCACGGGCAATCCGTCCTTCGGGCCCATTTCGTACACGGCCATGTCGATGCCGTTGGTTTTCACCATCGTGGGTTCGGGAAAAGAAACCATCTGCCGTTCTCCGTTTTCGCGAAATCAGGACAGGCCCAGCCGCGCGAGCATCGCGGCTCGCGCAGGCCCGAATTCGGGGGGATATAATCCGCGCGCGCGCTTGGTGCGCAGAGGCATCGACCATATGCGCATGATGCGCGCCATCACGTCCGGCTCTTTCATCCAGGCGGTCGGCGCATCGAGCATATGGAAGCTGCGCGAAAGCGCGCGCGAGACGTGAAGGTCGCCGCGCGTGGCGGGCACGATCCCGTCTTCGATGAAGCTTTTGGCGATGCGCGCCTTCATGCGCGGACGATAGAGAGGATCGCGCTCGTGTTCGGCGCGGCGGATCGCCTGCAGATCCTGTTTCACCATGATGTCGTAATAGGGGCGCAGCGCCTTTTCCGTATCGCGCTCGAAGAGGATCGCGCGGGTGCGCGGATTGTCCGACGCCGCGAACACATCTCTGAGGATATGCGCATGCACCACGCCCGCCGAACAGCCGCGGCCATAGAGCGGATTGGTGCGCGAGCCCGCATCTCCGATCGCGAAGAAGTTCAGCACCTGCGGCTCGCCGTCCTTCAGATAGCGACGCCACACGCTTTTCAGATTGCCCATGGCGAAAATCTGGCTCGCCGGTTCCGCGCGCTCCGTCCAGCGCGCCGCGCCGCGGATGGAGGCGCAGATCTCCTCGAATATTTTCGGCTTCATCACCGATTTGCGCAGTTCGGTTTCGATTTCGGGAATGGCGAGCGTGATGGAGAAATGCCGGTTGTCGGCCACGAACACGCCGAATTTGATATAGCCGAGATCGCCGGCGGCGGGCGTTCCGTCGCGCGGCGGCTCGTCGGCGCCGTCCTTCAGGCGATAATGCCGCGTGAAATAGAGAATGCCGGCCGGGCTTTCCTCTTCCGCGATCTCGCAGCCCTCGCTGCGCAGCCAATCGGGGAACGCCGTGTTGCGCCCGGTCGCATCCACGATCGCATCCGCGCGCATTTCTTCGATCCGGCCGTCGTGCTCCACCTTCAGTCCTTCGACGGCGAGCATGCGCGTGCCGCGCCGCGCGATCATCGCCAGAACCCCCGCATCGTTGATGAATTCCACGCCCGGCAACCGCGCCGCATAACGCCGCATGACGAGTTCCAGCGTCGTGCGGCGGCTGAAGAGAAACGCCATGTCGTCATCGCCGGGAGCGGGCGCATAGGCGTCGTACAAGGTGGGCGGCAGCGCATCGCGGTAATCGAAAATCCGCGCGCCGCTGTCGAGCAATTCCTTCATCAGGGCGGGATAACGCGTGCGGATGAGCGTCGTCAGCCGGCCGATGAAGGCATGGCTGTGGCGAAGCTGCGTGGCGCCGCGCCGCTGCCAGGTGTGAAACGCTTCTTCCGGCGAGGCATCGGGGGGCGCGGGATCGCGGTCGAGCACGGTGACGCGGTATTTGCCGCCGCCGAACGCCAGCGCCGCGCCCAGCCCTGCGATTCCGGCGCCCGCGATGAGGATGTGTTCGCCCGTGCTCATGTGCGCGGCCGAAGCGCCGCCCAGGCGAGCGCCGCCCATCCGATCAGGAACGACAGCCCGCCGAAGGGCGTGATGTAGGCGAAGGCGCCGAGGCCCGAAACCGCGAGCGCGTAAAGCGAGCCCGAGAAGAAGATGATTCCGGCGAGGAAGAACCACGCCGCGATCTCCGCCTGCGCCTCGGCGCGCATCACCAGCGCGGCCAGCCCGATGGCGAGCGCGTGATACATCTGGTAGCGCGCGCCCACCTCGAAGAGGCCGGCCGCCTGCGCGCCGAGCATGGTCGCCAGGCTGTGGGCCGCAAACGCGCCTGCCGCAACGGCAAGAAATCCGTTGAGCGCGGCGATGGCGAACCAGCTTCTCATGCGCGGCCCTCGCGCGGATTGCGCCGCCATCATAGACAGGACGCGACCGCTTTGCGAAGGTGGCGCATGACCCTCTTCGCGACCGCCGCCGACGGCGTGCGCCTTGCTTACGACAGCGTGGGCGAGGGCGCGGCGGTTGTGCTGGTGCACGGGTTCGCGGCGAGCCGCATGCAGAACTGGCGCGCGCCCGGATGGTACGACACGCTGACCGGGGCCGGCTACCGCGTGGTGGCGATGGATTGCCGCGGCCATGGCGAGAGCGGCAAGCCGCATGATCCGCAAAGCTACGATCACGAAATCATGATGGAGGATGTCGCGGCCGTCATGCGCGCGGCCGATGCGGCGCCGGCGTTCCTGATGGGCTATTCGATGGGCGGATATATTTCCATCCATCTGCTGCTTCGCCGTCCCGAGCTCGTGAAGAAACTTGCCATCGGCGGCGTGGGCGCGACCTATCTCAGGGGCCGCTTCGGCCCGCGCGAGACGATCGCCGATGCGCTCGTCGAACCCGACAAATCGAAGATCGAAAGTCCGGTCGCGCGCCGTTTCCGCGAATTCGCCGAACAGGAGGGAAAGGATCTCGCGGCGCTCGCAGCCTGCATGCGCGCCGAGCCGCGCGTTCATCCCGCGTCCGAGCTTGCGCAATCGAAACGCCCGGTGCTGGTCGTGTGCGGCGAGAACGACGATCTCACCGGTCCGCCCGGCCCGCTCGCCGAAGCCTTTGCCGATGGCCGCGCGGTGATGGTCCCGCGCCGCGATCACATGACGACGGTGGGGGACAAGGTTTACAAGAAGGCGGTGCTGGAATTCTTCGCGGAATAGGGCGCACTGTTTTGAAATCAGCAAAAACTGTCATGGCCCGCAACAGCGGGCCACCCAGTTGGGTTCTGCACCATTTGAGATGAGAGAACTGGGTGGCCCGCATTCGCGGGCCATGACATTGGGGTATGTTTCAATACAAACTAAGTAAACCGAATTCACACCGCCCTTTGCGCCTTGTCCTTCTCGTTGGCCGATTTCACTTCGCTCTTGATGCGCGCCCAATCCTCATCGCCCAGCCGCGACAGCGCCCAGAAATTCCCGCCCGACGCCAGATGCATACCGCCGTCGATGGCGATGGTCTGGCCGGTGAGATATTCGCAGCCATCCGCCATCAAAAACACGGCGAGATTGGCGAGCTCGTCCATCTCGCCGTTGCGGCCCATGGGAATCGTGCTTGCGGAATCGCCGCGGCCCGACGATTGCGGATTGAGCCGCTCCCACGCGCCCTTGGTGGGAAACGGCCCCGGCGCAATGGCGTTGAGCCGGATGCCGTATGGCCCCCATTCCGCGGCCAGCGATTTCGTCATCACGTTCAATCCCGCCTTCGACATGGCCGACGGCACGGTGAACGGACCGCCGTTCCAGATCCACGTCGTGAGGATCGAAATCACGCTGGCTTTTTTCTTTTCGTCGATCCAGCGCTTGCCGCAGGCGAGCGTCACGTAAAACGATCCGCGGAACACGATATCGGCAATCGCATTGAAGCCGCGCGGCGAGAGATCCTTCGTGCGGCTGATGAAATTGCCCGCCGCGTTGTTCACGAGCCCGTCGAGCGCGCCGCCATCGGCCCAGATCTGCGCGATCATGTCGTCCACCGCTTCGGCCACGCGGATATCGCAGGCGATGCCCTTCACCTTCGAGCCCGACGCGTCTTCCATCTTCTTCGCCGCGTCGTCGAGCACGTTCAGCCGCCGCCCGCAGATGTAAACATCCGCGCCGAGCTTCGCATAGGCCGTCGCCATCACTTCGCCCAGCCCCGTGCCGCCGCCCGTGACCAGAATGCGCTTTCCTTTCAGCAAACCGTCCTTGAACATGTTCATTGCGGTTCTCCTATCGCATCCACATGCGCTGCAGACTCGAGGCGACGAATTGCAGCCGCGTGCGGTTTTCCCAAGATATGTTGAGGCCTTCGAGCGCGTGCACTTCGTTCAGCGTGTAAAGCACCTCGCGCTGAACCTGATCGGGAATCCAGCTTTCGATGAAGGTGATCATCACGAGCCGCGCGCCCTTCGTCACCGGCGTCACCTCGTGCAGCGTGGTCGAGGGATAGACCACCATCGATCCCGGCTCGCCCTTGATCGTCACCGTTTCCGTGCCGAGATGGATGACGAGCGCGCCGCCGTCATAGGTCGCCGGATCGGCCAGATAAAGCGTTCCCGAAACGTCGGAGCGCAAGGGCGCGCTCGGCAGCGGCAAAAGCGGCGCGTCGGAATGCACGCCATATTTCATGCCCGGTTCGTAGCGCGCGAAAAGCGGCGAGGCCATGCGCTTGGGGAACACGAAATTGCGGATCTGATCGTTGCGGTTGATGGCGGCGCCGGCGATCTGCGCGGCCTTCACCGCATCGGCATGTTGCGGCTCGGCTTGAAGATTGTTCTTCGCGAGATTGTGCGGGTTCGACGCCTTGCCGTCGATGAAGCGCACGCTCGCCGCGAGCTTGACGAGTTCGGAAAGCTCGGCGGGCGTGAGGATGTCTTTCACGTGCAGGAACATGGGCAAGCCCTTTCTCGGGCTTACGCTAGCAATGCCGGATGCGCTTGGCGAGCGGCATGGCTCTGATAATCTTCGCCGATGCTCGATCAGCCGCGCCTGCCGCCCCTGTTCCTCGATTGGTTTGCCGCCCGGGGCTGGAGCCCGCGCGTGCACCAGCTGCAACTGGTTGCCCATGCGTCAAGGGGCGAATCCGTTTTGCTGGTGGCGCCCACGGGCGGCGGCAAGACGCTGGCCGGATTTCTGCCCAGCCTGATCGAACTTGCGGGCGCGCCGCCGCGCCGCATCCGGAAATTGCACACCCTTTATATCTCGCCGCTGAAGGCGCTCGCCGTCGATGTCGCGCGCAATCTGGAAATGCCGGTCGGCGAGATGGGATTGGCCGTGCGCATCGAAACGCGCACGGGCGATACGCCGGCGTCGCGCCGCCAGCGCCAGAAATATTCGCCGCCGGATTTTTTGCTCACCACGCCCGAGCAATTCGCGCTGCTCTTGGCGTCGCGCGAGGCCGCCCGGCTGTTTTCGAGCGTGCAGGCTGTGGTGCTCGATGAGCTTCACGCCATCCACAATTCCAAACGCGGGGATCTTCTGGCGCTCGGCCTTGCGCGGTTGCAGGCGCTGGCGCCGGGCCACCGCCGCATCGGATTGTCGGCGACCGTCGCCGATCCCGCGCCGTTGCAGCGCTTCCTCGTGCCGCAGCCCGAACATGGCGAAGCGAAATCGGAGCTGGTGATCGCGGCGGGCGGCGCGAAACCGGAGATTTCCATTCTTGCGTCGGACGCCTATGTGCCCTGGGCGGGGCATCTGGCGCGCCACGCCATGCCCGAGATGATGAACGCGATCAGGGCGTCGAAAACCGCGCTCGTCTTCGTCAACACCCGCGCGCAGGCCGAACGCACGTTCCAGGATCTGTGGCGCGTGAACGACGACAACCTCGCCATCGCGCTGCATCACGGTTCGCTCGCGCCCCAGCAGCGCCGGAAAGTGGAATCCGCCATGGCGAAAGGCGCGCTCAGGGCGGTCGTGTGCACCTCCACCCTCGATCTCGGCATCGATTGGGGCGCGGTGGATCGCGTCATCTGCGTCGGCGCGCCGAAAGGCGCCGCGCGTCTCGTCCAGCGCATCGGCCGCGCCAATCACCGGCTCGATGAACCGTCGCGCGCGCTGCTCGTGCCGGCCAACCGTTTCGAAGTGCTCGAATGCGAGGCCGCGCGCGATGCGGTGATGGCGGGCGAGCTCGATGGCGAACGCTTGAAGCGCGGCGGCCTCGATGTGCTCGCACAGCATATATTGGGCGTCGCCTGTGGTGCGCCGTTCGATGCGGACAAATTATACAAGGAAGTGAAATCCGCATCGCCTTACGCGCATCTGCCGCGCCCCGATTTCGACCGCGTGCTCGATTTCGTCGCCACCGGCGGCTATGCGCTGAAGCGTTACGATCGCTACGCGCGCCTGCGCAAAATGCCGGAGGGCTTATGGCGCGTGGCGCATCCCAGGATCGCGCAAGCATATCGTCTCAATGTCGGCGTCATCATCGAGGAACCGATGCTCGACATCCGCCTGCAGGGACGCGGCCGTCCCGTCGGTGCGGGCGGGCGCGTGCTCGGCCGCATGGAGGAATATTTCCTCGAAGGCCTGGTGAACGGCGACACCTTCGTTTTCGCGGGCGAAGTGCTGCGCTTCGAAGGCATCCGCGACAACGCCGCCTTCGTCACCAAGACGCACGATCCCGAAGCGCATGTGCCGTCCTATATGGGCGGAAAATTCCCGCTTTCGACATTCCTCGCCATGCGCGTGCGCGAAATGCTGGCCGACCCGGAGCACTGGAGCCTGCTTCCGAATCCGGTCGGCGAATGGCTGCGCATCCAGCAATTGCGCTCGATCATTCCCGATGCCGGCCAATTGCTGGTGGAGTGTTTTCCGCGCGGCACCAAGCATTATCTCGTCTGCTATCCCTTCGAAGGCAGGCTCGCGCATCAGACGCTCGGCATGCTGGTCACGCGGCGCCTCGAGCGTTTGCATCTGCGCCCGCTCGGGTTCGTGGCGAACGAATATGCGCTGGCCGTCTGGGGCCTGCGCGATATGAGCGGCGCCAATATGGACGCGCTCTTCAGCGAGGACATGCTGGGCGACGATCTCGATGCCTGGCTCGCGGAATCCGCGCTCTACAAGCGCACCTTCCGGAATTGCGCGATCATCGCCGGCCTCATCAATCGCCGTGCGCCGGGCGAGGAGAAAACCGGGAGGCAAGTGACGTTTTCCTCCGATCTGATCTACGACGTGCTGCGCGAATACGAGCCCGATCACATACTTTTGCGCGCAACTTACGAAGACGCCGGCACCGGCCTGCTCGATGTCGCGCGCCTGGGCGAAATGCTCCAGCGCGTGAAGGGGCGAATCGTGCTTAAAATTCTGGAGCGCGTGTCGCCGCTGGCCGTGCCCGCGCTGCTGGAGATCTCGAAGGAAATGGTGGCGGGCGAAGCGCGCGAGGATATCCTGCACGAAGCCGAGGAAACTCTGGTGGCGGAGGCGATGCGCCTTGGATAAGGAACTCGTTGTCAACGGCGAGAGGCTCGTGCTCGACGCATCCGGCGCGCTCTGGTGGCCGCAGATGCGCTTGCTTGTCTTCGCCGATCTGCATTTCGAGAAAGGTTCGGCTTACGCGCGCACCGGCCAATTGCTGCCGCCTTACGACACGCGCTCCACGCTGCGGCGCATCGAGAAAATCTGCGCGCATTATTCGCCGGAAACCGTCATCGCGCTGGGCGATTCCTTCCACGACCGCGAATCCCATATGCGGCTCGACACCTATGAACGCGATGTGCTGGAGCGCCTCGGCGACGAAGCGGACTGGATCTGGATCGCAGGCAATCACGATCCGGCATTGCCCTCATGGCTCAATGGCCGCATCGCCGGCGAAATCGCGCTCGGCAATCTCGTTTTCCGCCATGAACCCACGCCGCTGACGGGCAAGGGCGAAATCGCGGGGCATCTGCATCCCTGCGCGAGCGTCTCGCGCCGCGGACAGACGCTGCGCCGCCGCTGTTTCGTGTCGGATGGTCTGCGCCTGGTGCTGCCCGCGTTCGGCGCCTATGCCGGCGGTCTCGATGTGCGCGACCGCGCGGTGCGTTCGCTGTTCGAGGAAGATTTCTTGGCTTATGTGCTGGGTGCGCGAAGGGTTTACGCAGTGGCCGCTTGACCTTGCTGTCATGGCCCGCGAAAGCGGGCCACCCAGTTGAATTCTGAACAATCTCGAAGCGAGAACTGGGCGGCCCGCAGTCGCGGGCCGTGACAATTTGGTTGTTACAACCGCATCCGGAACGCCAGCGACGACAGCCATCCCATCACCGCCGCGATCAGGACCGTGCTCAATCCGTAGGACACCGGCGAGGATTGCGCGAAATTGTGCAGCCGCCGCTCGAGTCCGCTCTGGTTGACGAAGAGCGGCGTCGATTGCGCGCTGATCACGGTTCCGTCGCGGAAGAGATAGACTTCCGCCGTATATTGGCCGCGCGGAACCGCCGCCGGCATGGGCACGCGCACGCGGAAGAGCGAATAGGAGAGAAACTCCACGCCCTGCGGCACCTCGGCGTAGAGCTTCTCTTTTTCGCGCTCGCGAATGGCGGCCTCGAGGAACGGCCGCGCCTTGGGCGGCGTATTGGTGCTCACGCTTTCCGGCTGGATGTGATCGAGCCCGATCTCGTAGCGCTCCAGCGTGTCGCTGGAGGCGATGTCCTTGAGCGGGCGCGAGCTCGCCACGAAGTAATAAGCGGGCATGCCCGAAAGCGTCATCTCGTCGCGATTGATCCAGAGCCCCGCCACGCGCGCCATGCGCCGGACGCTCATGTCGGCGCTGGGCCCGCGCACCACGACCACCACGTCGCGCGCCGCGCCCGCGCTGTTGGCCGTGTTCTCGATGGCGCCGAACACCACCATGTCGGTGCCGGTGTAATTGGAGGTGATTTCGATCTGATCCTGTGACAGTCCGGCGACAAGATCGTCGGCCCTGGCTGTCGTGCTGGCGATGAGAAGGAGGAGAAACGCGAACCACTTCATGCGCGGCAATGTGCGCGCGCGTGGCCCCGCCCGCAAGGCTTAAGCGGGCGGCAGCGACGAAATCTCCGGCGGTTTGTTCGCGGGTCCGTCGAGTGGCTTGGGTTTGAAGCGCGCGGCGGCGCGCTGGGCGGCGGAGCGCTCGCTCGCTCTCAGTTGCGTTGCGAGCGCGTCGATGCGCGCGCGCGATTCGGTATCGCCCTGGGCCGCGGCGATCGCATACCATTTATAGGCGTCGAGCAGGCTTTGCGGCACGCCCAGCCCGCGTTCATAAAGCACCGCGAGATTGAACTGCGAATCCGCGAGCCCCAGATTGGCCGCCTTCAGGAACCATTGCGCGGCGAGCGTGTAATCCTTCTTCACGCCCGAGCCTTGCGAATAGGCCACGCCCAGATTGTGCATCGCCTTGCGGTTGCCGAGCTTGGCGGCGGCGGCATACCACTGGGCTGCCTTGACCGGATCGGCGGGAACGCCGCGGCCGCGTTCGTAGAGCGTGCCGAGCCTGTATTCCGCGACGGCCTCGCCTTGCGCCGCGGCCCGTTCGAACCAGCGCGCGGCCTCGGCCTCGTTCACGGCCGTGCCGTCGCCGTCGAGATATTCGAGCCCGAACAGAAGTTCCGCCGCCGGGTTGCCGCCATTGGCGAGCGCGGCCAGATGCTCGGCCGGCGTCACGGGCGCGGGCGGCGTCGCAACGGGTTTGGGCGCGGGTTTCGCCGGAACGGGTTTCGCTTCGGCCTGTTTGACGGGCTCGGCCGGTTTGGGCGGAGCAGTTTCCGTCACCGTGGTCGAAGGCTTGATGGCGGGCGGCGGCTGGATCTTCGCCTTCGCATGCACGGGCCTGGAGAATTGCGCACCGAAATTCTTCGGCACGACGATCCGGTGATGATTGCGGCTGAGCACCAGGCCCGCGATCAGCGCCAGGGCTACGATGGCGACGCCGCCGATGAGGAAATAGCGCGTGCCCTTCTTCGGCGTTTCCTCGGGCTGCGGACGCGTAAAGCCCCAGTTGAAGCCGGGCCGCGTCTCGGCTTCGGCGGCGGCGGCTTCACGCGCGGAGCGGCGCGCGGCGGAGAGGAAGGATTCGCCGGGCTCCGGTTGCGCGGCAAAGGCGGGCGCGGCTTCCGCTTCGAATGGCGGCGGCGGCGCCTCGGCCGGCTCGCCGAAGAGTTCGGTGTGCGAAACCCGCTGCGGCTGCTCGGGGAAAGGCGGAAGGTCGAACTGGGCGGCGTCCGCCGCCGCAGCCATCTGCGGCGGGGCCACGAACGGCGCCTCGGCTGCCCGCTGCGGCGCGGCAGCAGGCGCATGGGATTCGAGAGCCGAGGCTTGCGGCGGCGGGCGGCTCAGCATCTCGCGGATGGCGGTCTGAAGTTCGGCCACGGTTTCGCGCTGGCGCTTTTCGCTTTCGTCGAGACGGGCGCTGAAGGCGCGCAGCGATTCCTCGATCGCGACGCTCGCCGGAACGCGCGCATCGGCCTGATCGAGACGCGCGCTGACATCCGTGATCGCGTGTTCGATATGCTCGACGCGGGCCTCGACATTTCCCGAATAGAGGCGGTCTTCGAGCCGGTTCACCTTGTCGCGCAATTCGGCGAGCCCGTCGCTCTCCTCGATGCTGCGCAACCGCTCGTCGAGCGCGGTCGAAATGTTCTCCGACTGGCGGCGCGCATCGGCGAGCTTCACCGCCACGGATTCGACATTGCCGGCGACGGCGGCGATCTGGCTTGCGGACTGGTTGGCGGTGGTGGCGATCTGATCGGCAAGCCGCGTCAGGCCGAGATGCAGCGCCTTCACCGCATCGCGCAAGGACTCGTTCGCCGTGTGCTGTTCGACGCGCTTCAACCGATCGGACAATCCCAGCACGTGATTGCCGAGCTGATCGAAGGCCTGCGCCTGTTCGCGCGAGGCGATGCTGATCTCTGTCGCGGCCTTGTTCATGGCGCGGCCGTTTTCCGACTGGCTGCGCTCGGTCGCATCGAGCCTGCGCGACAACACGCGCAACTGATCCTCGATCCGGCGATAGGCGTTTTGCGCTTCCGATTCCGAGCGCGTGACGCGGGCGAGCATCTCTTCGCTTTCGCGCGCGGGCTCGTTCAGCCAGCTACGGGCAGGAATGTCCATGGTGTCGCTTTCGCGCAGCACGCCCAGGATGCGCCGGGTCAGCCATTCGCCGACCGAGAGCCCTTCGCGCCGGGCCGAGGCGCGGGCAGCCTCCCGCGCCTCCGAGGGAATCCCCACCACATTCCATGGAAGGTCTGGCTGCATTTCGATTCGCTCTAGGCCGCGCGCGCAATACAGGGTATCGGCACGCAGATATTGTGTAAAGAAACGAACCCGACCCAAGCGGCTGGGCCCGCCGTCCCGAGGCGTTCATGCACAGTATTAGGCGCCGCGCAGCGTTAACCGGTGGTTACTGCGGGCTGGCG
>DATIZS010000114.1:0-4755 GCA_035516955.1 Rhizomicrobium sp. | reverse complement strand
CCCCGCATAACCGTGCTGGGTGTCGGCGGCGCCGGCGGCAACGCGGTCAACAACATGATCGCCTCGAAGCTGGAAGGCGTCGATTTCATCGTGGCCAATACCGATGCGCAGGCGCTGCAGCAATCCAAGGCCGAGCGCCGCATCCAGCTCGGCGCGCGCATCACCGAAGGCTTGGGCGCGGGCGCGCGTCCCGATATCGGCCGCGCCGGCGCCGAAGAATCTCTGGACGAGATTCTGGAGCATCTGAACGGCTCGCACATGGTATTCATCACCGCGGGCATGGGCGGCGGCACGGGCACGGGGGCTGCCCCCGTCATCGCGCGCGCGGTGCGCGAGCAGGGCATCCTCACCGTGGGCGTCGTCACCAAGCCGTTCGCCTTCGAAGGCGAAAAGCGCATGCGCGTCGCCGAGCGCGGCATCGAGGAGATGCAGGCCTTCGTCGATACGCTCATCATCATCCCCAATCAGAACCTGTTCCGCGTCGCCAATGACCGCACGACCTTCGCCCAGGCCTTCGCCATGGCCGACGACGTGCTGCATTCGGGCGTGCGGGGCGTCACCGACCTGATCGTCATGCCGGGCCTGATCAATCTCGATTTCGCCGATATCAAGACGGTGATGGGCGAGATGGGCAAGGCGATGATGGGAACGGGCGAGGCCGAAGGCGAAGACCGTGCGCAGAAGGCGGCGGAAGCGGCGATCTCCAATCCGCTGCTCGACGACGTGTCGATGAAGGGCGCGCGCGGCGTGCTCATCAACATCACCGGCGGGCCGGACATGATGCTGTTCGAAGTCGACCAGGCGGCCAACCGCATCCGCGCCGAAGTCGATCCCGACGCCAACATCATCTTCGGCGGTACGATCCTGGAAAACATGGAAGGCCGTCTGCGCGTGAGCGTGGTCGCCACCGGCATCGAGGCCGACGCGCTCGCCAAATTGCCGCCGAATGTGGAGCCGTTGCGTCAGCGCCAGTTCAAGCCGGTTTCGGTGAAGCCCGATGCGGCGCAGATCATGGCCAATCCCGTGTTGCGCCAGGTGGCTGCGCTCTCCGAAGAGCTCAACGCTCCGATGGAAGCGACCGCCATCTCGCCGGTCGAGGATCAGATCATCGGCGAAGGCGAGTTCGTCGCGGAAGAAGCCGCGCCATTCGAGCCGATCGTGCTTCATCCCGAACCGCTGAAGGAGCCGGCGGCCGAGCCCAAGCGCCGCCGCGGCCTCTTCGGCGGATGGAAGGAGAAAAAGGTCGAGCCGCGCTTCGAGCCGAGGCCCGAGCCCGCGCGTGTCGCGCGCACGGCGGCGCCGGCCACGAACACGGCGGAAGATCTCTTCCCCGATCATCAGAAGGAGGATCAGTTCGAGATTCCGGCTTTCCTGCGCCGGCAGTCGAATTAAGCGTAGCGTCCGCTCTCCCGACTTGCCCTCATGGTGCGGTAAACCCCGCGCCGTGAGGGCTTTTGTTTCACACGCGATCGGATAGATTTGCCGCCCATGAGCCGCAGGACGATCGCAAATCCCATCAAGACGACCGGCGTGGCGCTGCATAGCGGCCGCGAAATCACGATGGTTCTGGCGCCCGCGCCGTCCGGAAGCGGGATCGTGTTCCGCAGAGACGATCTCGGCGTCGAAATCCCCGCGCTCTGGGACCGCGTCGCGGAAACGCAATTGGGCACGGTGATCGCGCAAGGGCGAAACGGCGTCGCCGTGATCGAGCATCTGATGGCGGCGGTCGCGGGCGCGGAGATCGACGATCTTCTCGTCATCGTCGATGGCGGCGAATTGCCGATCCTGGACGGCGATGCGCTCTCTTATTCGCGCATGATCGAGCAGGCCGGCATCGACAAGCAGAAAGGCGCGCGCACCGGGTTCCGGCTCAGGAAAGAGATCGCGGTCGAAAGCGGCGATGCCAGCGCCAGGCTCGTTCCCGCCCAGACCCGCGAATTCGATTTCGAGATCACCTTCGCCACGCCCGCAATCGGCACGCAGACCCTGCAATGGGAATTTTCGCGCGAGGGCTTCGAGCGCGACATCGCGCCCGCGCGCACCTTCGGCTTCATCCGCGATCTGGAAATGCTGAACAAGAAAGGGCTCGCCCGCGGCGCTTCGTTCCAGAACACGATTGCCATCGACGGCGACAAAATCGTCAACAAATCGCTGATGCGCTTTGCCGACGAATTCGTGCGCCACAAAATCCTCGACGCCGTCGGCGATCTGGCGCTGGCGGGCGCGCCGTTGATCGCCCGCTTCGAAGGCAGGCGCTCGGGCCATGCGCTCAACAACGCATTGTTGCGCGCGCTCTTTGCCGATCCGCAAAATTACGATGAAATCTTTTTAAGCTGAGCTGGCGCGCTCTTTACGGGCTTCTTGCTGATCCCTGATCGCCTTGAGAAGCGCGCCGAGCGAGGTGCGCACTTCCTCATTGGCGATCTCCATGAAATTGCGCACGAGATCGATGGCCGCGCGGTTGTGGCCGCCATGGGGCATGGGCGTTTCGGGCCGGTCCCGATCGAAGCCCTCGAAGAAATAGGCGATGTCGACCTCGAGCTCGCGGGCGAGCTCGTAAAGCCTTCCCGCGCTTACGCGATTGGCCGCGGTCTCGTATTTCTGGACCTGCTGGTAGGAGATGCTCAGTGCGCGGCCGAGCTCTTCCTGCGTGCGGCCGAGCTCGGTGCGCCGCTCCCGGATGCGCTCGCCGACATGGTCGTCCACGCGCCGCGCCATGGGCGTGGACTGCGCGTCTATGGGCTCGCAGACCTCGCTGAGATGATTCATGGGGCTCCCCCAAGATGCCTCGAACTACAACTTAAAGTAGCATATCAAAATGTTAACAACCATACCACGAATGAACCAAGGTCCGATCCGCGTCATCGCCGGTCTGGACCGGCCTTGATTTTCAATGTCATAAGGTGGTCAAAGCCGCTCCCACGCGCATCCGGAAGAAAACATGCCCTTGAAGACACTATGGAATCCCGCTCTGCGGCCGGCCCTGCGGCTGGGCGTGGCGGGGCTCGCCGCCCTCATGCTGACCGGCTGCTCCGACCTCTTCGATTCAGGGGGCGATACCGAAGACGCCAAATATGTCGAGCGGCCCGTCGAGCAGATCTACGAGGACGCCTGGGACCAGATTCGCGACAACAATTGGGGCGAGGCCGCCAAGCAATTCGACGAAGTCGAACGCCAGCATCCCTATTCCATCTGGGCGCGGCGCGCGATGCTGATGAGCGCATTCTGCTATTACGAAGCCGACAAATACGACGACGCCATCAACACCGCCGACCAGTACATCCAGCTTCATCCCGGCAGCCAGGAAGTGGCCTATGCCTTTTATCTCAAGGCGATCTCGCTCTACGACCAGATCGTCGATGTCGGCCGCGACCAGACCCATACCGAACAGGCGCTGACCGCGCTGCAGGACGTGATCCAGCGTTTCCCCAACACCGAATATGCCCGCGATGCGCGGCTCAAGGTCGATCTCACGCTCGATCATTTGGCAGGCAAGGAAATGTCGGTCGGCCGCTATTATCTGCGCCAGGGCGATTATATCGGCGCCATCAACCGCTTCCGCGTCGTGGTGGAACAATATCAGCGCACCACGCAGATCGCCGAAGCGCTGGAGCGGCTGACCGAAGCCTATTACTCGCTCGGCATCTATGACGAAGCCAAGACGGCCGCCGCCGTGCTCGGCCACAACTACCCCGGAAGCCCCTGGTACAAGGACGCCTATGCCCTGCTGACCGAGCACAATCTGGCGCCGACGGAAGACAAGGGCTCTTGGATCGTCAAGGCATTTCGGCTCTAAACTCGGGTCCATGCTTGCGAGTCTGAAAATCCGGGACCTCGTCCTGATCGAGGACGTGTCGCTGGAATTTGCGGCCGGATTGAACGTGCTGACGGGCGAGACGGGCGCGGGCAAATCGATTCTGCTGGACGCTTTGGGCCTGGCTGCGGGAAGCCGCGCCGGCGCGCGTTCCTCCGTGCGGCAGGGCGCCCAGCAAGGCGCGGCCAGCGCGATCTTCGAGCCCGATGACGATGGCGGGCTCGGCGCCTTCCTCGCCGAAAACGCAATCCCCGCCGGCGACGACCTCATCCTGCGCCGCACGATTTCGGCCGATGGCCGCACGCGGGGTTTCGTGAATGACGAGCCCGTCGGCGTCGGCCTGTTGCGCGACCTGGGCGCGACGATGGTGGAGATACACGGCCAGTCCGACGATCGCGGGCTATTCGATACGTCCACCCATCGCAAATTGCTCGATGCTTTCGGCGCACATCAGGCCCTGGCCGCCGGGACGGCGGAAACATTTTCCGTTTTCGAAACCGCGCGCGCATCGCTTGCCGCTTTGCGCGCAGCCGCCGCCGGCGCCGCAGTCGATGCCGAATTCCTGCGGCATGCCGCCGATGAATTGTCGGCGCTCGACGCGCAGGAAGGCGAGGAAGAAAGGCTCGCGTCCGAACGCGCGCTTCTGATGAACGCCGGGCGCATCGCCGAAGATGTCGCCTCCGCGGTCGAATCGATCGCGGGCGAGCGCGGCGCGGAATCGGCGCTGGCTTCCGCGCTGAAGCGCCTCGCGCGCATGAACGAAGACGCGCGCAAAGCGGTGGGCGCCGCCGAAACCGCGCTGGAGCAGGCTTTTTCGACCACCGAAGAAGCCCGCCGCGATCTGGAAAGTTTTCTCTCGAAGCTCGAAGTGGACGCAGGCGAATTGGAGCGCAAGGAAGAGCGTTTGTTCGCCATCCGCGCCGCTTCGCGCAAATATGCCG
>DATIZS010000113.1:0-2364 GCA_035516955.1 Rhizomicrobium sp. | reverse complement strand
CGCTCGACCCGGTCAGCGCGGTCGCACTTGTCACGACGGGAGCAAGCGCCAATTCAAAAGAACCGTGCGGCACGATTGCGCCGGTGTTCGACGGCGCCCGGCGCTACGACATTGTGATGGATTACGTGAAGACCGATCAGGTGACGACTGACAACGGATTGTATGCCGGCCCGGCTTTTGTCTGCCAGATTCATTACAAGCAGATCGCGGGCTTCAAGCAGAAGATTCTTGAGGAAGGTTCCCGCCTGCCAGATATTTTCGCCTGGGTGGTCTCATATCCCAGTCGCGCCGATGCCGGCCGCCATTACATCGTGCCAGTGAAAGTTTGGGCAACGACGGCTTTCGGCACCATCGCGGCAACTGCCGAGAACGTGAAGGTCGACGGCGTTTCTATAAAACGAGGGAAATCGAATTAAGCCGCTGCTTTCGCGCGGGCGCGCACAAGATCAAGCACGCGCTTTGCCGCCGCCGGAATGTTCGTGCCGGGCCCAAAGATGGCGGCAACGCCGGCTTTTTCCAGCGCCTTGTAGTCCTGCTGCGGGATGACGCCGCCCACGACGACCAGCTTGTCGCCAGCACCGTCCTTCTTCAGCGCCGCGATCAGTTGCGGCACCAGCGTCCGATGGCCGCCCGCCTGGCTTGAGATGCCAACCACGTGCACATCGGCTTCGATGGCGTCCTTCGCCACTTCCTCGGGCGTCTGGAACAGCGGGCCGATGTCCACGTCGAAGCCCAGATCGGCAAACGCGGTGGCGATGACTTTCGCGCCGCGGTCGTGGCCGTCCTGGCCGATTTTTGCCACCAGAATGCGCGGGCGGCGGCCTTCGCGCATCGCAAAACTCTCAACATCGGCCCGGAGCGAAGCAAATGCGTTGTCGCCGTCGTAAGCAGCACCATAAACGCCGGCGACGCTCTTCGTTTCAGCACGATGGCGGCCGAAAGCGCGCTCCATAGCATCGGAAATTTCGCCAACGGTCGCGCGCGCGCGCGCGGCTTCCACGGCCAGCTCCAACAGATTGCCCTTGCCCGCCGCGCCCTTGCTCAGCGCGTCGAGAGCGGCTTTCACCTTGGCTGCATCGCGCGCGGCCTTCACTGTGTTCAGCCGCGCGATCTGTGCCTCGCGCACCTTCGAATTGTCGATCTCGCGGACCTCGACCTTATCTTCTTTCGGCGGCTGGAAGCGATTGACGCCGACGATCACTTCCTCGCCGCGGTCAATGCGCGCCTGGCGGCGGGCAGCGGCTTCTTCGATGCGCAACTTCGGCAGGCCGGCTTCCACCGCTTTGGTCATGCCGCCGATTTTTTCGACTTCGCTGATCAATTCCTTCGCCGCGTGGGCAAGGCTCGCCGTCAGCGCCTCGACATAGAATGAGCCGCCCAGCGGATCAGCCACGCGCGTGATGCCGGTTTCGTTTTGCAGAATGAGCTGCGTATTGCGCGCGATGCGGGCGGAAAATTCCGACGGCAGCGCAATCGCCTCGTCGAAGGAATTGGTGTGCAGCGATTGGGTGCCGCCAAGCACTGCCGCCAGCGCTTCATACGCCGTGCGCACGATGTTGTTGTAAGGGTCCTGTTCGGTCAGCGACACACCGCTAGTCTGGCAATGCGTGCGCAGCATCAGGCTTTCGGGATTCTTGGCACCAAAACCGCGCATGATCTTCGACCACAAAGCCCGCGCTGCGCGCAGCTTCGCTATCTCCATGAAGAAATTCATGCCGATGCCGAAGAAGAACGACAGCCGCGGCGCGAACGCATCCACATCGAGCCCGCGTGATTTGGCGGCGCGCACATATTCCATGCCGTCGGCCAGCGTGAAGGCCAGCTCCTGCACCGCCGTCGCGCCCGCTTCCAGCATGTGATAGCCGGAAATCGAAATCGAATTGAACTTCGGCATCTTCTTCGCCGTAAAGGCGATGACGTCGGCCACGATACGCATGGATGGGCCTGGCGGATAAATATACGTGTTCCGCACCATGAACTCTTTCAGGATATCGTTCTGAATCGTGCCGGAAAGTTTTTCCGGCGCCACGCCCTGCTCTTCCGCCGCGACGATGAAATCCGCCAATACCGGAATGACCGCGCCGTTCATGGTCATCGAAACCGACATGCGGTCCAGCGGAATCTTGTCGAAAAGGATTTTCATGTCCTCGACGCTGTCGATCGCAACGCCGGCCTTGCCGACATCGCCGACGACGCGCAGATGATCGCTGTCGTAGCCGCGATGGGTGGCGAGATCGAAGGCAATCGACAGACCCATCTGCCCGGCCTTCAGATTGTCGCGATAGAAGCGGTTCGATTCCTCGGCGGTCGAGAAACCGGAATACTGCCGCACCGTCCACGGCCGGTTGGCGTACATCGTCGCGC
>DATIZS010000112.1:0-2313 GCA_035516955.1 Rhizomicrobium sp. | reverse complement strand
GAGGCGTTTGGCGCCACCTCGCCGCCTTTCTCATCAGGACCCAAGAGACCCGCAATGGCCGAGCCGGCGAAAAAGGACGAGATCGCGACCGGGACCGAGGAGGTCAACGCCGGCCATCTGCGCGCCTTCATCGAGCGCATCGAGCGGCTCGAAGAGGAAAAGGCCGCGCTCGCCGCCGACATCCGCGAAGTCTATTCCGAGGCGAAAGGGACCGGGTTCGACACCAAGACCATGCGCCAGGTCGTGCGCCTGCGGAAACTGGACACCGCCGATTTCCAGGAGCGCGAAGCGATATTGGATTTGTATTTGGGTGCGCTCGGAATGCGGAGTTAGTTTTCGGTTCGCATCCCAACAAAAATCGTCATGGCCGGGCTTGTCCCGGCCATCCGTAGCCTCCGTTTGGAAGGGAGTGTATGGATGGCCGGCACGTTGGCCGGCCATGACGAAATAATTTGGGAAAAACGGAGAGACTCTACCCCGCCGCCGCGCGCGGTTCCTGCTCGGGCTCGGCGGCCTGATCTTCGAGCCCCAGATCCTTGAGCTTGCGGTAGAGCGTCGAGCGGCCGATGCCCAAGCGCCGCGCCACTTCCGACATGTGCCCGTCATAGCGCGAGATCGCCATGCGGATGATTTCGCATTCCATCTCTTCGAGCTTGCGCATATGCCCCGCCACATCGACGGCCATGAGCGCGTAAGGCGCGGGCTCGGGCGCCGACGCGCGCTGCGGCGCCGCGCGCAACACCGCTTCGGCGCTGGGCGCGGGCCGGCGCGGCGATTGTTCCATGCCGAGAGCGGCCGCGATCTGCGGGAAGTCGCAGACATCGAGCACATTGCCGTCGCAGAGAACCACCGCCCGGAAGATCGTGTTCTCGAGCTGGCGCACATTGCCGGGCCAGCCGAAGCGCTCGATCAGATCGGCGGCTTCGGGGGTGAGCCCCGTCACGGGCTTGCTCTCTTCGGCCGCGAAACGCTCGATGAAATGGCGCGCAAGCGCGGGAATGTCCTCGCGGCGCTTGGCGAGCGGCGGCACGAAGATGGGAAACACGTTCAGCCGGTAATAAAGATCCTCGCGGAACTGGCCTTCGCGCGTGAGCTCGGTCAAATCGCGATTGGTCGCGGAGATGATGCGCACATTCACCTTCACCGGCTTCTTGGAGCCGACGGGATCGATCTCGCCTTCCTGCAGCGCGCGAAGCAGCTTCACCTGCATGTCGAGACGAAGCTCGCCGATCTCGTCGAGGAAAAGGGTCCCGCCATCGGCTTCCTGGAATTTGCCGAGATGCTTGTCGGTCGCGCCGGTGAAGGAGCCCTTCTCGTGGCCGAAGAGGATGCTTTCGACCAGATTTTCCGGAATGGCGCCGCAATTGACGGTGACGAAGGGTTTGCCCGCGCGATCCGACGAGCCCTGGATCGCGCGCGCGATCAATTCCTTGCCGACGCCCGACTCCCCTTCGATCAAAATGGGAATGGTCGATTGCGCCGCGCGCTGGCCGAGCCGGATCACCTGGCGCATCTCGCCGCTCTTGGCGATGAGGTCTTCGAAGGCGAGCCGGTTCTCGGCCTTCTTCTTCAGCCGCGTCACTTCGCCCGACAGCGTGCCGATCTTGAGCGCATTGCGGATCGAAACCGAAATGCGTTCGGGGCTCGCGGGCTTGACGAGGAAATCGTTGGCGCCGGCGCGCATCGCTTCCACCGCGGAATCGATTCCGCCCTTGGCGGTCAACACGATCACCGGCAGATCGGGCAGGCTCGCGCGCAATTTGGCGAGCACGGTGAGCCCATCGAGATCGGGCATCACGAGATCGAGCAGCACGAGCGAAATCTGTTCGCCGCGGGGACCGAGGGCGAGATCGAGCGCGGGCCCGCCGCCCGGCGCGGTGACGACATGCATACCCGAGCGCGTGATGGCCGTTTCCAGCAACCGGCGCTGTACGGGATCGTCGTCCACAATCAGAATGGTCTGGGCCATCATCCCTACCCTTGGACCCCGATACTGGCCCGGATCGGTAAAACGCCGCTTAAAAGTCTCGCTTTGCGACAATCGAAAGGGGAGATTTGCCTTTTGACGGTAAGGATTTCAAAACGAAAAGGGCGAAGCGGTAAATCAATGGTAAATCTTTACGGTAGGGCGCGCCCATGAGCGAGAAGAAGTTCGATTACTGGCAGTTCTTCGCCGACGACGCGCGGCGCACCGGCTCGGAGCTCTATGCGCGCCTGGCCGAAGGCGTGCGCGACGACGAAGCTTTGCGCGCCATGACGGCCAACGCCAGGCCCGGGCAGCCGCCCGCCAATCTCCTGTTCGGGGCGGTGCAT
>DATIZS010000111.1:0-6042 GCA_035516955.1 Rhizomicrobium sp. | reverse complement strand
GAATGCCTATGTCTACGCCATCGGCGACGCGACGCCGGCGCCGCGCTTCACGCATGTGGCGAATTATAACGCGGGACTTGTGATCCGCAACGCGCTCTTCCGCATGCCCGTGCGCGCCGATTATGCGGCGATCCCGCGCGTCACCTACACCGATCCCGAGCTTGCGCAAGTGGGTCTCACCGAAAAGGAAGCGCGCGCCCGTCACGCACGCGTGATGACCGCGCGCGCCGAATTCGCGCAAAATGACCGCGCCGTGATCGAGCGCGCGCGCGAAGGCTTCGCCAAGCTCGTTCTCGATCGCGGCGGGCGCATATTGGGGGCGACGATCGTGGGGGCGCATGCGGGCGAATTGATCGGGCCGTGGACGCTCGCGCTCAGCACGCGCGCGAAACTCTCCGCAATGGCGGCGATGACGGCCGCCTATCCCACGCTCGGCGAAACGTCCAAACGCGCCGCGGGCAATCATTTCGCGCCGCTCGTCTTCGGCCCGCGCGCGAAGGCGCTGGCATCTTTGCTCTCGCTTTTCGGGTAGGGCGATGAGCGCATTCCGCACCAGGCTGGGCGACATGTGGCGGCTCGTGGCGCACAGCCTGTCGGGACGGCTTCTGCTTCTGACGATTTTCTATGTGATGATCACGCAGGTCTTCACCTTCGTGCCGTCCATCGGGCGCTATTATGCGAGTCTTCTCGAACAGCACATCGAATCGGCGGAGATCGCGATCCTTCCCTTCACCGAGCCCGGCGGCAAGCAGCTTTCGGCCTCCTTGCGCAACGAGCTTCTGCAGCGCGCGGGCGCCAACGCCGTGATGCTCAAGCGCCCCGAGCAGCGCGAATTGTTTCTCGTCTCCGAAATGCCGGCGAAAATCAACGTCACCATCGATCTGCGCAAAGCGGGATTGTTCGGCGACATGGAACTGGCGGTGGATTCGCTCATCGAGGGCGGCAACCGCGTGCTGCATGTGATCGCGCCCACGCGCATCAAGGGCGCCGAAGCCATCGAAGTGATCGTGGGCGATTCCACCATCCACGAACAATTGGTGGATTATTCGCGCCGGCTGATCCTGCTCGCGCTTCTCATCTCGCTCGTCACGGCGCTTCTGGTGTTCGCAAGCCTCTTCCTCATTCTGGTGCGGCCGATGCGGCGCATCACGCGCGCCATGCTCGAATTCCGCAGCAATCCGGAGGATGCGAGCCGCGTCATCTCGGCCTCTTCGCGCCGCGACGAAATCGGAATTGCCGAGCGCGAACTCGCCGCCATGCAGCGCGATATCTACGCCTCGTTGCAGCAGAGGGCGCGGCTGGCGGCGTTGGGCACCGCGGTCGCCAAGATCCAGCACGATCTTCGCAACATCCTGGCAAGCGCGCAGCTCGCCTCCGACCGTCTGTCGTCGGTTTCCGATCCGGTGGTGCAGCGCCTTGCGCCGCGGCTCGTCGCCTCCATCGATCATGCCGTGGCGCTCGCCACCAACACGCTGCGCTACGGCCGCGCGGAGGAAACGCCGCCCGAGCGCCGCAGATTCCTGCTGCGCCCGCTGATCGACGAAGCCGCGCAGGCCGTGCTCGCCGATGCGAGCGCGCCCGTCACGCTCGTCAACGAAGTCGATCCGCTGCTCGAGATCGACGCCGATTCCGAACAATTGTTCCGCATCGTGCTCAATCTCCTGCGCAATGCGGCGCAGGCGCTGGAAAAAGAAACGCGCGCGCCCGAAATCGTCGTGTCGGCGAAGCGCGAAACCCGCCACGTGCTGATCGACATCGCCGACAACGGTCCCGGCGTGCCGCCCGCCTTGCGCGAGCGGCTCTTCCAGGCCTTCGTCGCCTCGACCAGGCCGGGCGGCTCGGGGCTTGGCCTTGCGATCTCGCGCGATCTGGCGCGTGCGCATGGCGGCGATATCACGCTCGTCTCCACGAGCGAGAAGGGTTCGCGTTTCCGCATCGATATTCCGGACCGCGAGGCGCATTGATGGCGTGGGATCCCAAAACCTATCTGAAATTCGGCGCCGAGCGCACGCGCCCCGCGGCCGAGCTTCTGGCGCGCATCGAGTTTGATGCGCCGTCGCGCGTCGCCGATCTCGGTTGCGGGCCGGGCAATTCGACCGCGCTCTTGGCCGCGCGCTGGCCCGATGCCGCGATCATGGGAATCGACAATTCGCCGGAGATGCTTGCGCAAGCGCGCGCCGAAAACATCCGCGCGCGCTTCGTCGAGGCCGATGTGTCGTCATGGTCGCCGGACGGGACTTGCGACGTCGTCTATTCCAACGCCACGCTGCAATGGGTGCCCGATCACGCGCAGCTTCTGCCGCGTCTGATGTCGTTCGTGGCGAAGGACGGCTGGCTTGCCTTTCAGGTGCCGCGCAATTTCGACGAGCCCTGCCACACGCTGATCCGCGAAGTCGCGCGCTCGGGCCCGTGGTCGGCGAAACTCGAAAACGTGCGCGACTGGTGGAATGTGCGCGAGCCGGAAGACTATTTCGGCATCCTCGAACCGGCCGCGTCGCATATCGATATCTGGGAGACGCGTTACGTGCAGGTGCTCGAAGGCGAGGACGCCGTCTTCAACTGGATGAGCGGCACGGGCCTTCGTCCCTTCGCCAATGCGCTGGCCGGTGCCGAGCGCGAGGCTTTCTTGCACGAATATAAAACGCGCCTGCGCGCGCATTATCCGCTGCGCGCCAGCGGCAAGGTGCTTTATCCGTTCCAGCGACTGTTTGCGGTGGCGCGGCGCTAGTTTATGTGAACCGCTCAAAAAAATCGTCATGGCCGGGCTTGTCCCGGCCATCCATAAACACGTTGCCGAACGGCGGTTATGGATGGCCGCCACAAAGGCTTGCACTCGGGCCGCGCTTCGCGCGGTCCCGGGTGGCGGCAATGACGAATATTGATTTGTCGAGAACGAAGCGACTCTACTCTCCGATCGCGACACCATCCCGCCGCGGATCGGACGCGCCGATATATCCGCCCTTCACGCGCTCGATGATGTTGAGGCCGCTGTCCATATTCGCGATCTCCACCTCATGCCCCATCGCCTTCAGCGCGGGCGCGAGCTTCACGATGGGCGTGTCCTTTTCGAGCACGGTGAAGCTGTTGGGATTGGCGTGATGCGGCAGCGCCGCCGCTTCCTTCGGCGAAAGCCTGCCATCCACCATCGCAACGATCGCTCCCGCGACATACGGAATGATGATCGGCCCGCCCGGCGAGCCGAGCACGATCTTGAAGCGGCCGTCGCCGCCGAACATGATCGTGGGCGACATGGCGCTGAGCGGGCGCTTGCCCGGCGCGGGCGCATTGGCCACGGGCGCGCCGTCGATCACCGGATCGAAGGAGAAATCGGTCAGCTCGTTGTTGAGGATGAAGCCGTCCGCCATCATCTCCGAGCCGAAGGCGAATTCGACGGTCGTCGTCATCGAAACCACTTCGCCGTGATCGTCGACGATGGAGAAATGGCTGGTGCCGTGCAATTGCGGCGAGCGCTGGGGCGCGAGCAGCATCGCGTGTTTCATCGGCGGATTTCCGGCGTGCGCTTTGCCCATGTCATGCGCGGGATCGATCAGCGCCGAACGCTCCGCCAGATATTTGGGATCGAGCAGGCCTTCGACCGGCACCGGAATGAAATCGGAATCGGCCATGTATTCGGCGCGGTCGGCGAAGGCGAGCCGGCTCGCCTCGGAGAAGAGATGCACTTCGCTCAGAGTGTCGGGCTGCAAATCCTTGCTCGGGAAACGCTGCAGCATCCCCAGTATCTGCAGCACCGAAATCCCGCCCGAGCTCGGCGGCCCCATCGAACAGACGCGATAGGCGCGATAATCGCCGCAGACGGGCGCGCGCTCCTTGGCCTGATATTGCGCGAGATCGGCAAGCGTCATGCCGCCGCGATTGACGGGCGCATTCTGCACCTTGTCGACGATCGCCTGCGCGATCGGCCCGGTGTAGAACGCTTTCGCGCCGCCTTGCGCGATCATGCGCAGGGTCTCGGCCAGCGCCGGGTTCTTCACGATATCGCCTTCGGAAAGCGGCTCGCCGTTCTTGTTGTAAAGATAGGCGCGGATATCGGGCATCTTCTCCATCTGCGGATATTCGCGGATGGTGCGCGCGAGCTTCTTGCTCACGGGAAATCCCTTTTCCGCGAGCCGGATCGCGGGCGCGAACAATTTGGCCCAGGCAAGCCTGCCGTATTTCTTGTGCGCGGCCTCGAGCATGGCGACGACGCCCGGCACGCCCACCGAAAGCCCGCCCGGCACCGCATCGAAATGCGGCCGCGCTTTTCCGCTCGCATCCAGGAACATGCCCGGCGTCGCCGAAGCGGGCGCGGTTTCGCGTCCGTCGAAACTCGTGACCTGTTTGCCCGCCGGATCGTAGAGCAGCATGAACGCGCCCCCGCCCACGCCGCAGGATTCGGGCTCGACCAGCGTCAAGACCATCTGCGCCGCGATGGCCGCATCCACCGACGATCCGCCTTCGCGCATGATTTCGAGGGCGGCCTTGGCGGCAAGCGGGCTGTCGATGGCGATCATGTGATGGCGCGCGGGCGCGGCAAGCGCGGGCGTGGCGATGAAAACGAGCGCCGCAAGGACCGTTCGCAACAATTTCATGGGATACCCTTCCGCTCGCTCGCTCTTCCGCGCTAGCGTCCCAGCGATGATCCGGCCAGGCAAGCACAATCTCATCACCGATGTGGCGGGCCTTCGCGTCGGCCAGGCCGAAGATGCGCAGGCCGCGACGGGCGTGAGCGTGCTTCTGGGCGATGCGCCCTTCATTGCGGCGGCCGATCTGCGCGGCGGCGCGCCCGGCACGCGCGATACCGATGCGCTCGATCCTTCCAATCTGGTGGGCCAGGCCGATGCCATCGTGCTGTCGGGCGGATCGGTTTACGGGCTCGATGCGGCCGGCGGGGTGACGGCGTGGCTGGCCGCGCAAGGCCGCGGCTTCAAGCTCACGGTGCAGGCGCCGCCCGCGCCGATCGTGCCGTCCGCGATCCTCTTCGATCTCGCCAATGGCGGCGACAAGAACTGGGCCGAGCCGCCTTATCGCGCGCTGGGTGCGAAGGCGGCCGAAGCGGCCGGCGAGCGTTTCGCGCTCGGCAATGCGGGCGCGGGCATGGGCGCCGCCGCCGGCATATATAAAGGCGGCATCGGCTCGGCTTCGGCGGTGACGGAGGACGGGCTCACCATGGGCGCGCTGGTCGCCGCCAATTCGGTGGGCTCGCCGCTCGTTCCGGGAACCGACGTGTTCTGGGCCTTCCCGTTCGAGCAGGCGAAGGAATTCGGCGGGCGAAGGCTTTCCGGCGCGTTCGATTCCGTTGCGCTCGATCTTCCGCCCGACATGAAGGGTGCTGCGCGGCCGCGCGAGAACACGGTGATCGCCATCGTCGCCACCGACGCCGATCTGACGCGTCCCGAATTGAAACGCATCGCGATCATGGCGCATGACGGCATCGCGCGCGCCATCAGGCCCGCGCACACGCAATTCGACGGCGATATCGTGTTCGCGGTTTCGGCGGCCAAGCGCGCGCTCTCCGGCGAGCGCCAGCGCGCGATCCTTTATCTCGGAAGCCTCGCCGCCGATTGCCTGGCGCGCGCCATTGCGCGTGGCGTCTATGAAGCCGAAACGCTGGGCGGCTTGCGCGCCTATCGCGATCTTTTTCCCGCGGGCGCGCGAAAATAAATTCCGCGCACCCTCTTGAACCGTGACGGTCCAATCCCCATTTCGCTTAAATCCCGAGAATTTCGTTCGAAGAGGTGCTCCGGCGGTTCCCCGCCGGCGAGAGAGCTACATTTTGTATTCGGCTTCGGCCGCCGGCATATGCCGAACATCATGTAAGGAGGAGTCTGTCCGAATCGACCTGTGTTTTTGAATTCCGACGAACGCGCGATGGTTACCGGCTTCGCTCGTTCTCCACTCCGTCATGGCCGGGCTTGTCCCGGCCATCCATAAACACATTCGAGACGGAGGTTATGGATGGCCGCCACAAGGGCGGCCATGACGGAGTGGAGAACGAGCGAAGCCGGTAGCCATCGCGCGTACATCGCGATTCAAAAATGCAGG
>DATIZS010000110.1:0-4695 GCA_035516955.1 Rhizomicrobium sp. | reverse complement strand
GGCAGGGGTTCATCGCCGCCACCAATTGGAAGCGCGCGGGAAACCGCACATGCGCATTCGCCCGCGCCACGACCGCATCGCCGGTCTCGATGGGCTGGCGGAGTGAATCCAGAACGCCGCGCTGAAACTCGGGAAGCTCGTCGAGAAACAACACGCCCAGATGCGCAAGCGAAACTTCGCCCGGCCTCACGCGCAATCCCCCGCCCACCAGCGCCGCCATCGATGCGGAATGATGCGGATTGCGGAACGGGCGCCTGCGCGAAATCGCGCCGTCGCGCAATTCGCCCGCGAGACTCTGGATCATGGAAATCTCCAGCGCTTCGCGCGCATCGAGCGGCGGAAGTAGTCCCGGAATGCGCGCGGCCAGCATGGATTTGCCCGCGCCGGGCGGGCCGATCATCAGCATGTTGTGGCCGCCAGCGGCCGCGATTTCCAATGCGCGCTTGGCTGTTTCCTGCCCCTTCACGTCGCGCAGATCGGGAACGGCGTGCGTTTCGTTCGCGATCTTCGCTTCGGGCGGATTCAAAACCTGCGCGCCCTTCATGTGATTGACGATGGCGATGAGCGAAGGTGCCGCGATGATCTCCAACCCGCCCGCCCATGCCGCTTCGGGCCCGCAGGCTGCGGGACAGATCAATCCGCGTTGCGCTTCGGATGCGGCAAGGGCCGCGGGCAACACGCCCGCCACCGCCGTCACCTGCGCATCGAGCGAGAGTTCGCCGAGCGCCACATAACGCGCAAGTTCGCTTGCCGGCAAAACGCCCATGGCCGCGAGAAGCCCGAGCGCGATGGGCAGATCGTAATGGCTTCCTTCCTTCGGCAGATCGGCGGGCGCGAGATTGACCGTCACGCGCTCGTAAGGCATGGCAAGACCCACCGCCGAAAGTGCGGCGCGCACGCGCTCGCGGCTCTCGGCAACGGCCTTGTCGCCCAGACCCACGATATTGAACACGCCGTTGGCGCCGCTGCCGATATGGACCTGCACGTCCACTTCGCGCGCCTCGATGCCCTGGAAGGCGACCGTATAGATGTGAGCGACCGTCATCGTTCCCCCGAACGCGCCGATTTTGCGCGGGCGCAGAAGGCTTGCAATGCCAATTGTCGCAAGATTTGGCGGCGATGAATTTCAGGACAAAACAATACCTGCCGCCGCACCCGCAATGAGGAAACGAGCGAGCCAGCCCAGCGCATGGGAGAAGGTGACGGCCGGATCGATCTTCATCCAGAAGCCGTTGGTGACGAGAAGGACGAGCGGCCCCGCCATCCACGCCAGCGCCGCCACGCTCAGCGCATGGCCGATGTCGCGCGCGCCGGCATAGGCGCAGAGCACGATCACGGCGGCGGTCGCCACATAGCCAAGGATGGAGGAATAGAGGATGGCGCGACTGTCGCCCTTTTCGCGGAACTCCGGCCACCAGACTTCGGGATAGCGCATGTAGCGCTCATGGAACAGAACGCCCATGAAGAGCCAGTCGGTGAACGTCGCCAATGTTCCGGCCACGGCGATGGAAACGAGCATCATCCACATGCCGGGAGCCTCCGGGCAGCGAAATGATGTTACTGCGAATGGGCCGGTATGGACATCGGGGACCGCCCGCGCCACATTGGGTCATGGTCACGTTCAAGATCGAAAAGGACGAGGCCGGGTTTCACGCCTGGAGCCCGGAATTGCCGGGCTGCCATACCTTCGGCGCCACGCGGGCCGAGACTTTGGCCAATCTCAAGGATGCCGTGCAGCTTTATCTGGAAGATGTTTGTGAAGCCCCAATTTCTATAATGCCTCGACCTCATTGAACTTCAAATTTTTCGTCATGGCCGGGCTTGTCCCGGCCATCCATGAACACAATCATTGACGGAGGTTATGGATGGCCGCCACGAGGGCGGCCATGACGAGTTTGGGTTTTCGTGTTTCTGACCGCGAACTAAATCCGCGGAAGAATGTCGAAGGCGATGGTGGTGCGGGTCTGGCCCGCTTTGAGCGGCGTCGAGCCGTGCCACAGATAAGACGGGAACAGCACCAGCGTCCCGGCTTTGGCCGGCACGATGCGCCGGACGGCATCCTTGATTGCGGCCTCGAATGGCGGCTCGCCGAAGGCGAGCGCGCCGTCCTGGCCGCCCTCGGGCGCCGTCACGAAATAGACCGCGCTGATCCAGCCGCCGGAATGGATGTGGTTGATGTGATATCCGCCCTCGCCTGCGCGCGACGACCATGAGGGGCCATAGGCGAACCCGGCCGCCTTGCGCGCGAAGAGCTTGTGCTCGGGATCGTCCTTCATCGCCGCAATATAGGAATTGACCGCCTCGTCGAAGCGCGGGCGGAGGCGCTCGACCGGGTCGTGGCCCGCGCCGATCACGTAATCGAGGCTTTGCGTTCCGCCGCGCAAGGGCTGGGCGGGAAACTCGCGCACGCCCCGGTGCAGGCGCGCGAGATATTCGTCGAGATCGCGGTTGTAGCTTGCGATATCGGAGAAACCCTCGGGCGGCGCGATCTCGTAGACCTGAACCAGATTGTCCGTATCGTTGTGCGCCGTCTCGCGCGCATCGCCCAGCGCGCGCAAGGCCGTGAGCCAGATCGCGATCATGCCCTGATTGTCGGGCGAAAGTTCGAGCGCCTTCTGCGCCATCTCGGCCGCCTTGCCGGGTTCGCCCGCGCGCAAAAGCGTGTCGGCATAATTGGCGAGCACGATGGGGTTCTTTTCGGCGAGCCCTATCGCCTCTTCGTGTTCGGCGATCGCCTCGGCGAATGCGCCAAGCCGCGCCTTGATCTGCGCCGCCAGGTCGCGCACGCCGGGATTTTCCAGCTCGCGTTCATAGGCCGGCCGAAGGCTCGCGAGCGCGCCTTCGTGGTCGCCCGCGATCAGCTGCATCTGCGCCTTGGAAAGATGAAGTGCCGTCTTTTCGGGATGAACGGTGATCGCCTCGTCGTAGGAGCGCAGGAATTCCGCGTCGCGTCCAAGCCTGTAGAGCAAAAGATTGAGATCGCGATGGGCAGCGAGATTGGCGGGCTCCACCGTGACCGCGCGATCATAGGCGGCGAGCGCGTCGTCCTCGCGGCCGAGAAGATGCAGGAGACTGCCGCGGTTGTAATCGACCTGCGGCATGTCCGGCACGATCACCTGCGCCTGTTCGAAGAGCCGGAGCGCATCTTCGTAGCGGCGCTGGATCTTCGCCGAGATAGCGAGGTTGTGGTAATAGCCCGCGATCAGGCGGCGGTCGCGCGAGCCCGCGGCCAGCGCCTGAAGCAGGATGGCTTCGGCTTCTCGCGGGCGCATCATGTCGTTGAGCACGACGGCGAGATTCTGTTTGGCCATCGCGTAATTGGGCTGAAGTTTCAGCGCCTGGCGATAGGCCTTCTCGGAATCTTCGAGCGCGCGTTTGGTGTAATAGGCGATGCCGAGATTGAACCAGGCTTCGGCATAATTGGGTTTCAGCCGGATCGCCTCGCGCAAAACCTCGATGCCTTCGTCCACGCGTCCGTCGATGCGCAACAGATTGCCGAGATTGTGCGCCACATGCGGCTGGTCGGGACGCGCCGCCAGCGAGCGGCGGAAGAGATCCTCGGCTTCGGCGATCTTGCCTTGCGCGCGGCGCAGCACGCCCAGCAATTGCAGCGCGTCGGGCTCGTCGGGATGCTGGTCGAGCGTCGACAGAAGCGCGTCCTCGCCCTTGGCGAAGTCGGCACGGTTCAGGTGATTGAGGGCGTCCTGAAGCAGGTCCCTCACCTGTTTGTTGCCGGTCTCGGTGCTGGCAGCTTCCATCATCGGGGCGGATTTATTGCCCAAGCCGGGCAATCGCACAATCCGGGTCCGGTCTATATGGTTGATTGGCCGCAGGGATCGCGGCTTTTCCCGGGTCTTGCGGGGGGCCGCGCTCCCCCCTAGGTTGCGAAGAACAGCCATCCCAAGGACGAACCATGAGCGCCCGTTTCGAAGGTACCGAGAGATATGTCGCGACCGATGACCTGAGGATCGCGGTCAATGCCGCCATCACGCTGGAGCGCCCGCTGCTCATCAAGGGCGAGCCCGGCACCGGCAAGACGCAGCTCGCTTACGAAGTGGCCGATGCGCTGAAGGCGCCGCTCATCACCTGGCATGTGAAATCCACGACCAAGGCGCAGCAGGGCCTCTACGAATATGACGCGGTGACGCGGCTGCGCGATTCGCAACTGGGCGACGAGCGCGTGAAGGACGTGAAGAATTACATCAAGCAGGGAAAATTGTGGGAGGCCTTCACCAACGCGGCCCGCCCCGTGCTCCTGATCGACGAGATCGACAAGGCCGACATCGAATTCCCCAACGATCTTCTGCTCGAACTCGATCGCATGGAATTCTTCGTCTACGAGACGGGCGAAACGATCAAGGCGGCCCAGCGCCCGATCGTGATGATCACGTCCAACAACGAAAAGGAATTGCCCGACGCGTTCCTGCGCCGCTGCTTCTTCCACTACATCAAATTCCCCGACCGCGAGACGATGCAGCAGATCGTCGATGTGCATTATCCCGACATCAAGCAGAAACTGGTGAGCGAGGCGTTGAACGTCTTCTATCAGATCCGCGACGTGCCGGGCCTCAAGAAGAAGCCGTCGACGAGCGAGCTGCTCGACTGGCTGAAGCTGCTGCTCAACGAGGACATTCCGCCGGAGGCGCTGAAGGAGAAGGATCCGACCAAGCTGATCCCGCCCTTGCACGGCGCGCT
>DATIZS010000109.1:0-3170 GCA_035516955.1 Rhizomicrobium sp. | reverse complement strand
TTCAAGACGACCAACCCATATACCGCCGAACTCGCGGCCAGGCTGGCGACCATTCTGCCCGCCGGACATGATCGCGTGCTCTTCGCCAATTCGGGCTCGGAGGCGAACGACAGCGCGCTGAAACTGATCCGCTATTACTGGAACCTGAAAGGAAAGCCGGAGAAGAAAATCCATCTCTCCCGCGATTACGCCTATCACGGCGTGACGATGGCCGCCGCCTCGCTGTCGGGGCTGACGCCGATGCATCCGCAATGGGATCTGCCGCTGCCGGGATTCGAGAAAGTGCCTGCACCTTACTGGTTCGGCGCCAAGGCCGCCGGTTACGGCGATCTTACGCAAGAAGAATTCGGCGCAGTGATCGCGAGCCGGCTGGAAGAAAAGATTTTGGAATTGGGCGCCGATTACGTGGCCTCGTTTTCCGCCGAGCCGGTGCAGGGCGCGGGCGGGGTGATCTTTCCGCCGTCGAGCTATTGGCCGGAGGTGCAACGCATCTGCGCCAAATACGATGTGCTTCTGCATCTCGACGAAGTCATCACCGGCTTCGGGCGCACGGGCGAATGGTTCGGCGCCGACACTTACGATATCGCGCCCGACATCATGACCATGGCGAAGGGCTTGTCGTCGGGCTATCAGCCGATCTCGGCGATCTCGCTCGGCGCGCGCATGGACGAAGTCATCGCCAATGCCAATGAGGAACTGGTGCATGGCTATACCTATTCTGGCCATCCGGTGGCGAGCGCGGTGGCGCTGAAGAATCTGGAGATCATCGAGCGCGACGGATTGATTCCGCGCGTGAAGAACGGCATCGGTCCCTATCTGCAGCGGCGCATGCGCGAGACCTTCGAGGATCATCGGCTCGTCGGCGAAGTGCGCGGGCTGGGATTGCTGTGCGCGATCGAGCTCGTGCCCGACAAGCCGGAGCGCAGCTTCTTTCCCGATCCCGGCGAAGTCGGCACGCATTGCCGCAACTATTGCTTCGCGAGCGGGCTCGTCATGCGCGCCATCCGCGACACGATGGTCTGCGCGCCGCCGCTCATCGTCAGCGAAGCGGAGGTCGAAGAGATCATCGCCAAGGCCAAGGACGCCATCGACCGCACGGCGCGCGATTTCGGGAAGATGTGATGCAGCTCAAGCTTCTTTCCGTGAACATCGCGCGCCCGAAAATCATCGCCACCATCGAGGGCAAGCCCGTGCGCTCGGCCATCGCCAAACAGCCGGTGAGCGGAAGCGTGTTCGTCACCGCGAACGGAATCGACGGCGACGAGGTCGGCGATCCCGTCGCCCATGGCGGGCCCGACAAGGCGGTCTACGCTTATCCCGCCGGCAATTGGGGATGGTGGGAGCGCGAGATCGGCCTCGCCTGCGCGCCCGCCACGTTCGGCGAGAACCTCACGCTCGAAGGCGCGGACGAGGACGACATCCGCATCGGCGATCGTTTCCAATGGGGCGAAGCCATTCTCGAAGTCGCGCAGCCGCGCATGCCCTGTTTCAAATTCGCGATCCACACGGCCAAGCCGGAAGCGCCGCAGGTGATGATGATGTCGGGCAAGGCGGGCTGGTATTTCCGGGTGCTGCGGGAAGGGCATTCGGGCCCGGGCTTCGCGCGTATCTTCGCGAGCGGCGGGCCGACGGTCCGGGAGGCCTCGCTCGCCCGTCACAACCCGGCCGCGAGCCCCGAGCTGATCGCCCTTGTCCATGCCGCTCCGGGACTGGCCGAGAACTGGCGAAACGCCCTCGCCAAGCGGCTCCCCTCAGCCCTTTGAAAATCCATGCCAAAGCTGTGCTATAAACATCACTGTCATTACTTAACATGACATTTTCGTTGGGGATCAAAAGAATAGTTGAAACCTGTTGCCCAAATGCCTAACTTACTGGCTGAGAAAACGGCCGTCTGGCAGGCACTGCCCCCCCGCTCGCACGCCGGATGGCCTTTTCTCAACGGGTGCCGGTCATCCCCTCCCGGCACCCAGCGCGTAACGGCGCATGCGACGCCCGATCAGCCCCCTGGTCGGGCGTCTTTTTTATGCCCCACCCGGCGCAGGGTGAGGTTGATCCGCCCCCCGCCCGGCACAACCAAGGACGTGCCCCCGACGACCCGGTCGATACCGTGGAAGGCGAGCCGCGCCGGCCCGCCGAAGGCCAGCACATCGCCCGAGTGGAGCGTCAGGCTTTTGGTGGGCCCGCGGCGCGAAGTGCTGCCGATGCGGAAGATCGCATCGTCGCCGAGCGACACCGACATCACCGGCGCATCCATCGCTTGCTCGTCGCGATCCTGATGCAGGCCCATGCGCGCCGACCCGCGATAGAGATTGACGAGACAGCATTCGGGCGGCGCTTCGTATCGCGTCGTCTCATCCCAAAGATCGAGCAGCATTCGCGGAATCGCGGGCCATGGTTTCTGCGTCAGCGGATGGGCGCGCTCGTAGCGATAGCCTTTCACATCCGAGAACCAGCCCAGCGTCCCGAAATTCGTCTCCTCCACGGAAAACATTTTTCCCGAGACCGGCATTTGCGGCTTGTAGAACGGCGCATCCTTCACACGCGCGAAGATCTCGCCGATCAGTTTCTTTTGTTCGCCGGCGTCCAGTTTTCCCGGCCAGAGTTGAATGCCCGGCGCGATTTGCAGCATCAGATTCCCGGCGCCGTTCCCGGCTTGTGGAGCCCTTTGAACGTATCGGCTTTTCCGCGCGCTTCCAGCCACGCCTTCATCGCTTCGGGCGTATAGCTGTCGCGCAGCCATTGCGAAACGGGCCTTCCCGCCGCCTCTTCGCGCGCATATTCGAGGAACAACTTCAGCCAGCGCTGATAGGGCTTGGGCCGGTGCAGATAGGGCCAGCGCGCATATTGCGCTTCGGCTTCGCCAAGCGCGCTCCAGCCTTTCTTGTGGATCAGCCAGAGCGCGCTGGCGAGGCTCGTGCGGTCCTGCCCGCCCGAACATTTGAGCAGCACGGGCGCGGGCGCCGCATCGAAGGCATCGAGCAGGATCTCGAACATCCTGCGCGTGGGCAGGCGTTTCGAGCTCAACATCACGTCGAAATGGGCGATTCCGTTCTTGGCGCAGACGCGCTTCTCATAGCGCCACCAGCTCCAATGCGGATTGGGGCCCCTGAGATTGATGACCGCGCGCATGCCATGCGAACGCAAAAACGGCCCCAAAAATCCCGCATAGG
>DATIZS010000108.1:0-3497 GCA_035516955.1 Rhizomicrobium sp. | reverse complement strand
TCAGGGATTTTCCTGCCGCGACCCTGAAACCGCTCAATCTGGAAGCTATCCATCCCGACGATTTCATTACTTACCAATTCGACTTGAACGAAGCGGCGGTCATAGCATCTGCAAGCGCTTGCTGCAGAAGGCTCAGAACTCCGCGTAAATCGGGAAAAGAATATTTGGACACGCTGCTTCTTCAGTCTCTGCCGAAAACTGTGGCGGCGCTTCGACCTTATGAGGGCCTCATTTCATCGCCCGGCGACAAAGAGAAATAAGTGCCGAAAAATCACTCCGCCCTCTTCGCCGGCGGCGCACTGGAGAGGACGTCCTTCACCTTCGCGGCGAGTTGTTTCAGGCCGAAGGGCTTGGGCAGGAAGTGCAGATCCTCCGCCTTCTCGTCGTTGCGGCGGAAGGCTTCTTCGGCGTAGCCCGACATGAAGATCACCTGGATATCGGGCCTCAGCCGCTTCAGCGCGCGCACGAGCGTCGGCCCGTCCATATTGGGCATCACCACGTCGGTGATGATGAGATCGATCGTGCCCGCGTGGCTCTTCACGAGATCGAGCGCTTCCTCGCCGCCCGCCGCTTCCAGCACGTTATAGCCGCGCAGTTTCAGCGCGCGCGCCGCGAAGCTGCGCACGGCTTCTTCGTCTTCCACGAGCAGGATCGTGTCCTGGCCGGTGATGTCGCGGGGGCTGGCGCGTTCCAGCTCGGGCGCTACTGCCGTATCCACATTGTGGCGCGGCAGGAAGATGCGGAACGTGGTGCCCCTGCCCACTTCGGAATCCACGGTGATGAAGCCGCCCGTCTGCTTGACGATGCCATAGACGGTGGCAAGCCCGAGCCCCGTTCCCTGGCCCACCGGTTTGGTCGTGAAGAAGGGATCGAAGATCTTGCCCATATGCTCTTTGGGAATGCCCATGCCGGTGTCGGAGACTTCGATGCGCACGTAATCGCCCGGCGGCATGATGGCGGTGCCGAAGGCGGCGGCCTGCGCGACCGTTTCGTTGGCGGTGCGGATGGTGACGGTGCCGCCTTTCGGCATGGCGTCGCGCGCATTCACCACGAGATTGATGATGGCGTTGGAGATCTGCGTCTCGTCGGCATGCACGCTCCAGAGATCGGGCCCGTGTTCGAGCTTGAGCTCCATGCCCTCGCGCACGAGCCTGCGCAGCATGATGGCGAGCTCGCCGATGACGTCGCGCAGATTGAGCGTACGCGGCTGCAGCGTCTGCTTGCGCGAGAAGGCGAGCAACTGGCCCACCAGCGTGGCGGCGCGCAGCGCGTTCTGATGGATTTCATTTATTTCCTTGAACGACGGATCGCCCGCCTGATGGCGCATCAACAGGAATTCGGAATTGCCGATGATGACGGTGAGGAGATTGTTGAAATCATGCGCCACCCCGCCCGCGAGCTGGCCCACCGCCTGCATCTTCTGCGATTGCGCGAATTTGGTTTCGAGCGCCTTCTGCTCGGAGATGTCGACGAGATAAAGGATCACCTGACCGCCGGCGACGGGGCTTGCGAACAATTCGCCCAGCCGCTCGCCGCCCGCATTGCTCGCGGGGCGCACTTCGGCGGACGCGCGGTTCGTGCCGGCCTTCGCGATCACGTCGGCAAGGCCCGCGCGGTCGCCCGCATCGGCAAGTTCGGAGAGCAATCGCGATTGCACGGCGCCGCCGAAGAACGCGTTGAAGGCGGCATTGGCTTCGAGGATGCGCCCGTCGTTCGCGGCGAGCGCCACGCCAACCGGCGCATCGCGCAGGAGCATCGATAGGGAAGCGCGTTCGCTCTCTTTCTCCTTCACCGGTTCGGACGCTTTCGGCGCTTCGGAGGCGGCAAGGCGCGGCGCGATCCACCATGCGGTCTGACCGCCCTTGAGCGGACGCACCGCCGCGGCAAGCTCGATGCCCTGGCCGACGCGAAAGCTTTCCTCGCGCGCCGAGCCTTCGGCGGCATGACGCGCCAGGCGATAGAGCACTTCGGCCGAAGGCTCTCCGGCCAGCGCCAGTTCCGGCGGCGGCGGCGCTTCGCCTTCGCGCACGCCCGCCATGTGGCGATAGACATCGTTGCAATCGACGACGGCGCCGTCGGAACCGGTCACGGCCCAGGCCACATTGGCCTTCGCCGCGGCCTCGGCCACGCGGCGGACATCCTCGGCGCGAACGCGCGGCCACACGGCATAAAGCGCGAGGCAGGCGACGGCGCCGATCCCGGCCAGCAAGGCCAGCCCCGCCCAGCTCGCAGCACCAGGGGCCGCGATGGCGAGCGCGGCGGCTGCAACCGCCAGCAACCCCAGCCCCAGCGCCCCCCAGCGCCAGGCGCCGGGAGCGAGGCCGATTTCTCTTTGAGCAACGGCGTTCATCGCCTGCGCCGATTCGGGAATCACGGGACTCTTTTACCCTTGGGGCGGGGTCAAGGGAAACTGGCCCAAGGAATTCAAGGGCCTGGCCGTTCCGTGGCGGGATTATCACGCCCCGAAATTATTAAATGACATGTATGTCATCCTACTGATCAATACACAGCCCGGCATTGTATTAATCATGTCGCGCGTCGACCACGCGCCAATCCCAACAAGCTAAGAGGAGATACAAATGTTAAAGACACTTGCGCGCGCCGCGGTTCTGGCGGCAGTGCTCGCGACGCCGGCGTATGCCGCGGCGGATTGGAGCGGGTTTTACGCCGGTCTCAATGCCGGCGGCGGAATGGCCAACGGACAGTTCTCCGACGGCTGCTACTATTGCGCCACCGACAATTACGACAACAGCTTCGCGCTCATCGGCGCGCAAGCGGGTTTCGACTGGCAGGATGGCGCGGTCGTCTTCGGTCCGGTGGCCGATTTCGACTGGACGAGCCTGTCGCGCAGCGGCGTTCTGGGCACGTCGGATGAAGATTTCCTGCGTGAGAAGGCCAAGCTCAACTGGTTCGCATCGGTGCGCGCGCGCGCCGGCATCGCGGTCGACAATGCGCTCTTCTATGTCACCGCGGGACCGATCTGGGGTCATCTCGAAACGCCGGGCGTCGAGTATTGCTGCGGAGCGCTCGATCCCTCGCCGTATGCGGATGGCGTGACCTTCCCGAGCACCGGCACGCGGACGGGGCTTGCCGGCGGCGTCGGCATCGACGTGATGGCGGGCGACAACTGGTCCGTCAGCGGCGAGTATCTTTACGCCAATTTCGGTACCAAGAAGTCCATAGCGGTGGACAGCGAATGCGGCTATTACGAGGAAGACTACGACGAATGCGAAATTCACAACAATCTGAACACGCAGATCGTGCGCATCGCGTTCAACTGGCATTTCATGCCGTAATCGGCTTCATGTGACTCGATGCGGAAAAGCCCGGGAGGAAACTCCGGGCTTTTTCGTCAGTTCGGCCTCAGCTTGCCGGAAAGCCGCATGACATAGGAGATGATTTGCGCCACCGCCTTGTAATGCTCGGGCGGGATGGCCTCGTCGACCTCGACGCTGGCGTGCAGGGCGCGCGCCAAGGGCGGGTTTTCGACGATCGGC
>DATIZS010000107.1:0-2169 GCA_035516955.1 Rhizomicrobium sp. | reverse complement strand
CGCCATGGCCTCGGCGATTTCGACGCTGAACCCGTGAAGATAGAGGTAGTCCTGATACCGATTGTCCTTGAACCACTCCCGGGCGACCTCGGACGCGCGTTCCCCGGCGGTCACGACCTGAAGTCCGATCACGTCGCGCTCCGGGGCGGAGATGTCGCGCACGAAATCGGCGATGCAGATGCCGTCCTCGCGCTGCTGGCGCGGCAAGGTGAAACGCGCGACATCGCGGTCCCCGCCGGAATCGAATAGCACAAGGTCGTTGCCGTCGCCGGCCGCCTTCCAATAGCCATAGACCGCGCGCGGCACGATGATCTCCTCGTCGGCGCATTGCTTGGCGAGCCGCGTCAGGATCGGGCGCACTTCTTTCTTGGCCCAAGCGGCGAAGTCCTCGCGGCTCTTGCCCGCCTTTTTGAAGCCCCAATGGAATTGGAACAGCATCGTTTCATTCAAGAACGGCAGCAACGAGCGGATCGGCACCTTATCGATCACGCGCGGGCCCCAGAACGGCGGCACCGGAACCGCGACACCCTTGCTGAGCTCGGTACGGCGCAGCCTGATCTCTTCGAGCTCGATGGGCCGCGCCTTCTCGACGGGGCGCTCGAGGGCTTCGAGCCGGCGGTCGCGTTTGCGCTCCGGGCGCTCGGCTTGTTTCTCCGCCCGCGCCGCCAAATGGGCATCGAAACCGCCGCCCATCACCTTGTCCATGAGCTCCAGCCCGTCGAAGGCATCCCGCGCATAGGCGACCCGGCCCGACCCGTAGGCCTTCACGCAATCGGCCTCGACGTAGCCCCGCGTCAGCGCGGCGCCGCCGAGGATGACGGGAATCGTCATGTTCTCGCGCGTCATCTCGATCAGATTCTCGCGCATGATCACCGTCGATTTGACCAAGAGGCCCGACATGCCCACGGCGTCCGCCTTGTGCTCCTTGGCCGCGGCCAGTATGTGCTCGAGCGGCTGCTTGATGCCGAGATTGACCACCCGGTAGCCGTTGTTGGTGAGGATGATGTCCACCAGGTTCTTGCCGATGTCGTGAACGTCGCCTTTGACCGTCGCCAGCACCATCGTGCCCTTCTGCTGGCCTTCGACCCGCTCCATATGCGGCTCGAGATAATTGACCGCCCTCTTCATCGTCTCCGCCGATTGGAGCACGAACGGAAGCTGCATTTTTCCGGCGCCGAACAATTCGCCCACCACCTTCATGCCGTCGAGTAGGAATTTGTTGATGATGTCGAGCGGCGGATGCGCCTTCATCGCCTCGTCGAGATCCCCTTCCAGCCCCTGCCGATCGCCGTCGATGATGCGCTGCTTCAAACGATCTTCGACCGCTTCGTGGCGCGCCTGACCTTTCTTTTCCTCGCCCTTGCGGCCTTCAAAGAGGCCGAGAAAAACATGCAGCGGGTCGTAGCCGTCGCGTCTCCGGTCATAGATCAGATCCTCGGCGACCCTTGCCTCTTCTTCCGGGATTTTATGCAGCGGCATGATCTTGCTGACATGGACGATGGCGCCGGTCAGGCCGCGCTTCAGCGCCTGATCGAGGAACACCGAATTCAGGACGTGGCGGGCCGCCGGATTGAGTCCGAAGGAAATATTGGAGAGGCCGAGAATGATCTGGCATTCCGGCATCTCCTTGGCGATTTTCTCGATCGCGCCCAGCGTATTGAGCCCGAGCTTTCGATCGTCCTCGTTGCCGGTGCAGATCGTGAAAGTCAGCGGATCGAACAGCAAATCCGACGGCGGCAACCCGTATTTATTGCAGGCGAAATCGTAAAGCCGCTTGGCGATCTGTACTTTGTGGTCGGCTTCCTTCGCCATGCCGCCTTCGTCGATGGTGAGGGCGATCACCGCGGCGCCGAAGCGGCGCGCCAGGGCCAATTTCTTCGCCGCCGGCCCCTCGCCGTCCTCGAAATTGATCGAATTGATGATCCCCTTGCCGCCGTACAATTTTAGCGCGCCTTCGAGGACCGGGTATTCGGTCGAGTCGAAAACGAGCGGCGCGTTGACCGCGCCGCGCATGCGGGTGAGGACCTCGCGCATGTCGGCGGATTCGTCGCGCCCGACGAAGGCGGTGCAGACATCGAGGGCATGCGACCCCTCGCGGACCTGCTCGCGGCCCATCTCGACGCAACCATCCCAATTCCCGGCGTCCTGCAGCTCGCGGAAGCGCTTGCT
>DATIZS010000106.1:0-2483 GCA_035516955.1 Rhizomicrobium sp. | reverse complement strand
GCCGGCTTAGCTCAGTTGGTAGAGCACCTGATTTGTAATCAGGGGGTCACAGGTTCGAGTCCTGTAGCCGGCACCAGGTCTATCGAAGCATCAGGTGCCTGGCAGCGAGACCGTGTTCGCGTCGGGATCGAGCGGCTCCGGCTTGAACGCCGCGGCCTGCGCGCGCGCCTCGGCGAGAGCCTCCGGGTCGATCTGCGTCGCCAGCACGTCCGCACGCGACTTGGACTCGCCATCGCCTTGCGCCGCCGCGATCGCATACCACTTGTAGGCCGTGACAAGACTCTGCGTCACGCCTTCGCCGCGCTCGTAGAGCACTGCGAGATTGAATTCGGAATTCACGAGACCCAGTGCCGCCGCTTTCGCGAACCAGCGCGCACTCTCGGCGAGGTCCTTTTCGGCCCCCAGACCTTCGGCATAAGCGATACCGAGATCGTGCATCGCCTGACGGTTGCCCTGCCCCGCAGCCGCCTCATACCAATGCACGGCTTCCGCCGCATCCGCGCTAACGCCGTCGCCGTTCTGGTAGAGCTCGCCCAGCCAATATTGCGCGAGCGGATCGTGAGTTTCGGCGGCACGCATGATCCACTTCGCCGCCTCGCGCTGATCGGCGGAAACGCCGTCACCCTTGTGGTAGCGCAGCCCGATCATCAACTCGGCCTTGGGATTGCCTGCATTGGCCAGTGCCGCAAGCCGATCGAGGGGCGATATCTGCGCGGCCTTGGCCGAATGCGGTGCGACTCGCGGCAATGCAAGTCCGCGCGGCATAACGATGCGCACCGGCGTCGCGCGGCCCACGCTTTCGCCGATCGCATAGGCTACGCGCGCGCCCACCGCGAAAACGACGAGCATGGAGGCTAGTGCGATCATCAAGGTCTTGCGCGTGAACGGTAGCTTGCCGAGACCGCCTACGCGCGGGACTTTGAGCTTCGGCTTCTTTTCCATTTCGGCCAGCTGCGCGGCGGTCCGCGCCGCGCGGCGTGCAGCGGAGAGATAGGAATCCGCTGCCGCCGTATAGGGCTTGTCGGTCTTGTCGGCCGGCCTATCGGCATTCTCTTCCGGCTCGATCATCTCGACCGGTTTCGGCTGCAGCGCCAGGGGGGCGCCGCCCGAAAGCTGCTGCGCCACATTTTCCAGCTGATCGATGCGCATGGACGCATTGAGCAAATTGTTGCGCAGCTCGATGTGCGTATCGCGCAGCCGCTTCTCTGCCGCAGACATTCGCGTGGATAGGTCGTTGGACAGTTCCAGGATGCGCTTCTCCGAAGCGTCCATGCGGGCGCCGAGGATCTGGCTGTTCTCCTGCGCGAGCTGCAGCGCGCGGCTGCTGTCCTGCTCGGTCGCCCCGAGTCTCGACTCCACGTCCGACAACATCTTCTCGAACACGCGCAGCCGGCGCTCGAGCCAGACATCGACCTTCGGCTTCTCGCGAATGTCCTCCGGCTTGGCCTCCGCCGCCGCTTCCGGCTGCGGCATGAGCGACGCAACCGACGAGGACGCCGAGACGGGCTCGCGCGCAGCCGGTTCGGCTTTCGGCATCAATGCCGCAATCGAAGCAGGCAAAGCCGGCGCTGCCGGTTCGCGCGGTTCACGTTTTGCGAGCAGCGAGGCAAGAGAAGACGTGGGCCGTTCGGGCTCGCGAGCCTCCGGCTCGACCGTAGTGGCTTCCGTAGATTCTGGTTCGCGTTCGGCCGCGAGCGATGCATTGGCGGAAAGCGGTGCCTGGGTTTCCAGTGAAGCGATGCTGGGCTCTTCGACTTCGGAATGCGGTTTCGCGTCTAAGTCCGTTTCCTCGGGTGCTTCCGCGCGCGGCGCGAAGACATAGTGCTCGCACATCTCGCGCGCGAAGGCCGCGAGATCGTCGGCCACGATCGCCGTAATCAGTTCTTCCTTGGTCTGGAAATAGGCGAAGATGGTGGTCGTCGAGTAGCCGGCTTCGGTCGCAACCGCGTTCAGCGTAAGATCGTCGACCCCGTCGCGCCCGGTCAGAAAGCGCGCAGCGTCGAAGATCGCGCGGCGCGTGGCTCCACGCTGCCAAGCGCGAGCAGATCCTTCGCGGGGGGCGGCTGCCCCTTCTGCTGTGCTACGCATGACCGACAGATTTAGACAATTCCCCTTAATGAATTGACTTCAACCGGGGGAAAGAGTTGCCGAAAATTGAAGGAACCCGCGCGTTCGAACAGTTAGCAAAAAGTTTCCATTCAAGGTGAACTGCCCGTTCATGCTGGGTTCAGCCACCAATTCCGATAGTCGCGGCCGACGCCCTCCAAGAGGCATTCATGAAGAATTATCTCGCACTGCCTGCGCTCCTGCTCGGCTCGACCCTGCTTGCGGGCGCGGCGCTGGCCGATCCCTCGAACAGCAACAATCCGCCGCCCCATCCCCAATTCGGCTACGGCGGCCACGGACATCCCTCGTTCTCCGCGCCGGGCAATGCGGCGCCGTCCAGCGCTCCGAGCGGCGGAGCCTCGACCCATGCTTCGCAC
>DATIZS010000105.1:0-4153 GCA_035516955.1 Rhizomicrobium sp. | reverse complement strand
ACAATTTCCGCGCCGGTTTGGCGAAAGCGAGGAAGCGATCCGCGCCGGCCCGCTTGTGCAGCGTCACTTCGATCTTCGGGCCATCGCCCTCTTGACCCGGTTTCGGCGCGCGCCGGCCCGGGAGACGCGCCTGGATCACCTTCGTATCGTTGAGAACGAGCGCATCGCCGGCAGCGAGAAACTCGGGCAAATCGCGCACATGCGCATGGACGAAGCGGCCATCCTCGCGCACGACCAGCATGCGCGCAGCATCGCGCGGGTTCGCGGGGCGAAGCGCGATCAGGTTTTCGGGCAGATCGAAATCGAATATCGCCGTATCCATGGGCGGCAATAGGCGTCACACGGCGTTTGGCCTGTCAAGCGCCGCCGCGCAGTTGAAGGATGTGGACCATCCTTGTTACGATTCGAAGCGGCCTGGCTTTCGGGAATTACCATGGCTCTTCGATATCTGAGCGCAAGGCCCCTCGCGCCGGGACCGCACGACCATGTGCTGCTCTGCAAGGTCAAGAACGAAGCGCTGCGCCTGCCCTATTTTCTCTCCTACTATCGCGGATTGGGATTCGACCGGTTCGTCTTCATCGACAACGACTCGCGCGACGGCACGATGGAATTGCTCCTCGCCGAGCCCGATTGCGGTGTTTTCCACACCGCCGACAGTTTCGGCGCCGCGTATGGCGGCCTGCCATGGATCAACCGCCTGCTCGACGATTATTGCGATGGCCGCTGGGTTCTGGCGGCCGATGCCGACGAAATCCTTGTCTGGCCGGGAAGCGAGCGCGAGAGCATCAAGGCGCTCACCGCCCGCTTCGATGCGTCGGGCGCCGAGGCGCTCTTCACCGTGATGCTGGATCTTTATTCCGACAAGCCGTTCGGCAGCATCGGCTACCGGCAGGGCGCGCCCTTCATCGATTATCTGCCGTTCTTCGACCGGGGCCCTTACAGGCTCGACAAAGCGGTTCTTTTTCCCCATCACCAGGTGTATGGCGGCGTGCGTGCGCGCTTGTTCAGGGCGATGCAGGCGCCGATTCATGCGCCCACGATCAGCAAGGTCCCGCTCGTCAAATGGCGCAAGGGACAGCGCTTCATGCTATCGACGCATGCGCTCAAGCGGCCCGTGGAACTCGCAGCCATGCGCGCGGCGCTGCTGCATTTCAAGCTGTTCGACGAGATCCTCGACAAATGCCGCGACGAGAACGCCATCGCCGAATATTTCGAGAAAGGCCGCGAATACCGGGTTCTGGCGCAGGCGATCGCGCAATCGCGCGACGGCTCGTTCTACGATCCGCGCCTTGCCGTGCGCTATGCGGGCACCGAACATCTGACGCGGTTCGGCATCATGGATCGGGAAAACATTTTTCCTTGAAAATTCAGGCGCGGCCCACGCTTTCGAGCACGGCTTCGGCGATGCGGTCTTGCGTCGCGGCATCGAGATAGGGATGCATCGGCAGGCTGATGACCGATTGCGAAAGCCGCTCGCTCACCGGAATGGGCGCGGAGGGATAGTGCGAATAGCCCTTCTGGCGCGAGAGCGGAATCGGATAATAGATCGCGGTCGGAATGCCCTTCGCTTTGAGATCGGCGGCGAGTTTGGCGCGATCGGGAACCTGGATCGTATATTGCGCCCAGGTCGATTGCGCGCCATCGATGACGCGGGGCACGCGGATGCGGTTCGATGCGCCCAGCGCCGCGTTGTAGCGCCGCGCCGCGGCCTCGCGCAATTCGATCTCTTCGGGAAAGATCGCGAGCTTCTCGATCAGGATCGCGGCCTGGATCGTATCGAGGCGCGAATTCACGCCGATGCGCACATTTTCGTATTTGTCCGTGCCCTGGCCGTGCACGCGCAGCGAGCGCAGCAGCTCGTCGAGCCCGTCGTCATTGGTGAAGGTCGCGCCGCCGTCGCCATAGCAGCCGAGCGGCTTGGCGGGGAAGAAGCTCGTCGCCGCCGCGTCGCCGATGCCGCCCGCGCGGCGCCCGTCGAGCGTGGCGCCGAAGCCTTGCGCGGCGTCGCACAGCATCAAGAGTTTTTCGCGCGCGGCGATGGGCTCGAGCGCGCGGTAATCGGCCGTCTGTCCGAAGAGATCGACGGGCATGACCGCGCGCGGCCGGAGCTTGCCGTCGCGCTTCACCGCCGCGATGGCGGCGGCGAGGCTTGCGGGATCGATGTTGAAAGTGTCTTCCAGCACATCGACGAAAACCGGCGTCGCTCCCACCAGCGCGACAACTTCCGCCGACGCGGCGAACGTGAACGCCGGCACGAACACCGCATCGCCGGGCCCGATATCCCACGCCCTCAGCACGAGCATCAGCGCGTCCGTGCCATTGGCGCAGGCGATGGCGTGGCGCACGCCGGCGAATTCGGCAAGCTGTTCTTCGAGCGCCTGCACCTGCGGACCCAGAATCCATTGACCGCCTTCGACGGCCGAGAGAATGGCGCGTTCGAGTTTTTCGCCGAGGCGGCGGCGCTGGGCCTGAAGATCGATGAAGGCAATGGACGCGCTCAATTCGCACTCCGCTTGACGTGACAACGCCGTTTAGAGCCCGCGCGCGCCGGGCGCGACAAAAATAATGTTGCAGTTTGCGTCAATCGGCGCGCAGCGCCGAAGGGCATTTCTTCCATAAATTACAACGGATTACGAATGCTCACCCGGCCACCTTGGAGGCCTTGCGCGCCTTGGCCGGCTTGGGTTCGCGCGCGATCGCGCCGTTCGCGATCAGATCGAGCATCGCCTGGCCGAAGAGCCGCGCATCGCCGGTGAAGAAGGCTTCGTCGAGATCGCAGGCGCGCGCGGCTTCCTCGCAAGTCTTGCGCCATTCGGCATCGTCGATCAGCCTGACCGCGGCGGAGATATAGTCCTCGACCGTGCTCGCGCACAATTCCGCCGGAAAGCCGATGCGATTGAAGATCGCGACATCGGCATGGGCATGCGCCTCCGGGCCGTCGAGGCACACGCCCGGCAAAAAGAAATTCATCGCATCCATGATCGAGTTCATGTTGCCGTAGGGAAATGGGCTGATGAAGAGATCGCATTTGCCGAGCTGGGTGAGATAGGCCTCGAACGGCATCTCCGTATGCACGACGGAGCCCGGCACCTGGGCGCGTGTCGCGCGGCCGAGCTCGGCAAAGACGAGCCCCGCCGATCCCAGCGGCAGGAAATGGAATTCGACTTGCGTCTTCGCGCGTTTGGCGATCTCGGCCAGCGCCGCGAAGAAGCGCGGATTGAGCTTCATCGTGGCCGCCGGTACGGCCACGCGCACGACGCCGTCCCGGGCGCGCTCCACTTTGCGCTTCATCCTCACGTCGCGGCGCGCGAACGGCATCGCGGCCTTCGGAAGCCCCACGACTTTTTCCGAATAGATATCCGTCGCGCCCACGAAATCCTCGGGCAGAAGGAAATAGTCGACGGCGGGGCTCATGGTCGTGGCGGTGTGGCCGAAGGAGACGCATTGTACCGGCGCCATGCGCAGCGAGCCCAGCGCGATCATATAGGGGATCATGCCGATGCCGGTGAAATAGACGAGATCGGGATTGCGTTTGCGGATTTCAGCCGAAAGGGCGGCGACGGAATCCAGGAATGTCTGCTGCGGTATCGGCAGGACTTCGTCGAACATGTCCTCGATGGGCGTGCCCCGCGGATCGGGAAAGACGATGCCCACGAGATGGAAATGCTCGCGCATCGCCTGCACCGATTTCGAATGGGTGCGGAAGACCGAATGGTCCGGCTTGAGGTGCTCGGCGATGACGATGGCCGTGGGTTTGGCGCCGGGCGTGGGGGCGCGATCTTCCGGCATTTCGATGCAACCCGCCTCGAGGCAGGCGCGGCGCATCTGGCGCATGAGATTGGCCTTGATCTCGTGTTTGCGAGTCGTGACCGCATAGCTGCAATGCATGTAGATTTCCGGAATGCGCGACAGCGTGATCGAGCCGAGCTTGATGTCGTCGAGATGCGCGGGCAGCCATTCCAGCAGCTCTTCGCGCAGATCGAAAGCGCGCGGCCAGAACAGATACCGCGATCCCACATAATGCAGGAACGCGACCGCGGCGGCGGTCCGGTTCGTCTTCCAGCATTGCGCCGGATCGAGCGAATAGCGCGAATTCAGCGAAAAGGACGCCAGCACGCGCGGCACGGCATCGCGGCTGAAGGACCATCCTCCG
>DATIZS010000104.1:0-2622 GCA_035516955.1 Rhizomicrobium sp. | reverse complement strand
CAGGATTTCGCGCAAGCCGAATTCATGGCGGGCTGGATCTCGCTGCGCTTCCTCAAGGATCCCAAGGACGCCCTGCCCCATTTCGCGGCGCTGGCCGGCGCAAGCTCGCGCCCCATCACCCAGGCGCGCGCCCATTACTGGAGCGGACGCGCCTATGAGGCGATGGGCGATCTGGGCGGCGCCTGGCGCGAATATCGCGAGGCCGCCGATCATCCCGAAACCTTCTACGGCCAGCTCGCGCTCGCGCGCATCCAGCCCGACCCGAAGCTGCATATCGCCGATACGAACGTCGATCCGGCATCGGCCCGCGCCGATTACGAGCATGACGATCTCGTCGCCGCCATCCATGCCCTCGCCGATCTGGGCGAGGAAGGGCTGATGCGCAGTTTCGCCACCGCCTATGCCGACGCCCATCCCGATCCCAAGAACGTGGAATTGCTGGCGGGCGATCTCGTGCATATGGGCTACCGCGAAGTGGCGCTGCGCGCGGCCAAGGAGGCCGGCTACAACGACATTCTCATGCTCGATTACTCCCATCCCGTGATCGATGTGCCCAGATACAAGGGCCCCGGCGATGCGCCCGAGCGCGCGCTGGTCCTGGGCCTCATCCGCCAGGAGACCGAATTCGATAGCGAAGCCGTGAGTGCTGCCGGCGCCAAGGGGCTGATGCAGCTCATGCCGTCGAGCGCCAAGCGCGCCGCGGCCAGGGCGCATCTGCCCTATCGCGCCAACGCGCTGCTGAGCGACACCGCCTACAACATGCAACTCGGAATGACCGAGCTGTCGCAGAACCTCGCGAGCTGGGACGGCTCCTATATCCTCGCCATCGCGGCCTACAATGCGGGCCCCGGCAATGTGCATCGCTGGATCGACCAGTTCGGCGATCCGCGCGATCCGGGCGTGGATCCCGTCGACTGGATCGAGCAGATCCCCTTCGAGGAAACCCGCAATTACGTCCAGCGCGTGATCGAGAACACGGAAGTCTATCGCTACCGGCTGGCCGGCCACGACGATCCTCTCGAGATCATGGCCGATCTCTCCCGGCCCTGGACGCCCAAGGTGACGGTCCTTCCTTACGCGCCGCCGGCATCCGGCGTGCCCACGCCGGAGCCGAAGCCCTCGGCCGCCGGAGGACCGAGCGAGGAAGTGGCCGCGCGCGTTCCCGATCCCAAGCCCGACGCGACACCGGGCGTGCTGCCCACGATCAAGCCGAAGACGCCTTGATGCTTCGGGCGCGGAGTTTCGCGCTACTTCCATCCACTGCCGTCATGGCCGGCCAACGTGCCGGCCATCCATACACACCGTCTATATGGAGGTTATGGATGGCCGCCACAAAGGCTTGCACTCGGGCCGCGCTTCGCGCGGTCCCGGGTGGCGGCCATGACGGTTGAGTGGGAGCGAAAAGATATTTTTCAATGCACCGACGACAGCCACTCGCGCGCCAGGCGCTGGGCCTCGGCGATCTGGGCGGAATTCATTTCGCGTGAGATCTGCGCGCGCCAGTTCTTGGCGAGCTCCACGCCCTTCATCGCCGCGAGATTGAACCATTTGTGCGCGGCGACGAAATCCACCGCCACGCCCTGGCCGGTCGAATAGGCAAGGCCGAGATTGTAAAGCGCATCCGCACGCCCGAGCTTGGCATCGGATTCGTATTGCGCCAGCGCGTCCACATCCACGCACGCCATCGGCGGAAGCTCCCAACCCGCCGCCCGGATGGCGGCGCTCACGGGGCGATGTTGCTGGCGGATAGGCTAAAGAGCCGTTAACGCAATCGTTCAGATTGTCTTAACGCGGGACGGACGCGAACGGCGTTGCGCGCGCAGCGTCCTCAAAAAGAAAAGGCCGCGGCGATGCGCGGCCTGTTTTCGAGTTCTTCGGGCGGCGAACCGCCTTCGTTTCGGGCTTGGCCGCGGCTCTCCTTGGAGACCTGCTCCCAGGGCAAACCGCGGCCTTTGCCTTCAGCGTTGCCGCCCTTACATCGGCATTGCGGCCGGGGCAGCCTTTTTCGCGCGACGACGACGACGGCCGCCTTTGCGCTTCGCAGCTTTCTTCTTGCCTTTCTTCGCGGCCTTCTTCTTCTTGCGGCGCTTCGTCTTGCGCGCCGCGCCCTTCGCTGCCGCCTTGCGGACGGTGCGCTTGCGGGACTTTCTCTTCTTCGCAGTCATTGGCATGTGAAACGACTCCTCTAACGTTCGGGATCGTGCGACTCGCACCCCCCAAAACGCGGAGAATATGGGCTAATTCCCATTAACGAAGCAATACTCCCCCACCTTCCATGGTTTTCGCGATTTTGGCGGGATGCATAAAATACCGATTTCATCGATGTTATATCGATCATTCCGTACACGGATCGAATTTCCGCAGAGTGCGGCTCCGCGCGGCGCGTCCCTTGAAATTGTACGAATCACCCCTCGTCGGGCAGTCCGAGTCGGGTCTTGAGGATGGCGTTGACGGCCGCCGGATTCGCTTTTCCGTCCGTCTGTTTCATCACCTGACCCACGAACCAGCCCGCGAGTTTGGGTTTCGCTTTGACCTGTTCGACCTTGTCGGGGTTTGCCGCAATCACGGACTCGACGGCGGCTTCGATCTCCGAAGTGTCCGTCACCTGACGAAGACCGCGCG
>DATIZS010000103.1:0-3376 GCA_035516955.1 Rhizomicrobium sp. | reverse complement strand
CGTTATATTGCGGGCATCCGGTCGCGGCGATGATCTCGTCCATCGTCGCGCCTTCGGGCCGGGCCAGCAGGCGCTCCGCGATTTTCGTTCCGGTTTCGGCCATTTCAGAAATTCCTACTTTTCGTGAGTAGACTACTCCCGAATTTTCGGAATATCAAGGAGCTAAACCAGCCGGCTCTGCTGCACCGCCGCCTCGATGAACGAGGCAAACAGCGGATGGGGATCAAACGGCTTCGACTTCAGCTCGGGATGGAATTGCACGCCGATGAACCAGGGATGGTCGGGGATTTCCATGATCTCGGGCAGCTTGCCGTCGGGCGACCAGCCGGAAACGACGAAGCCGTGCTCGGCCAGTTGGCGCGTATAGCCGACATTGACTTCATAGCGGTGGCGATGGCGCTCGCTGATCGCGTTCGTGCCGTAAATCCGCGCGACATGGCTTGCCGGCGTGAGCGTGGCGGGATAGGCGCCGAGCCGCATCGTGCCGCCGAGATCGCCGCCCTCGCTTCGCGTTTCGACGTCGTTGCCCTTGGTCCATTCGGTCATCAGCGCGATCACGGGATGGCGCGGATGCGAAATCTCGGTCGAGCCCGCCCCTTCCAGCCCCGCCAGATCGCGCGCCGTCTCGATCACCGCCATGTGCAGGCCATAGCAAATTCCGAAGAACGGCACCTTGCGCTCGCGCGCGAATTTCACGGCCGCGATCTTTCCTTCGGTGCCGCGCTCGCCGAAGCCGCCGGGCACGAGGATGCCGTCGACATTTTCGAGGAACGCCGCCGCATCGTCGCGCTCGAAGATCTCGCTGTCGATCCAGTCCATCTGCACGCGCACATTGTTGGCGAGCCCGCCATGGGTGAGCGCCTCGGAAAGCGACTTATAGGAATCCTTCACCTGCATATATTTGCCGACGACCGCGATCCGGACCTCGCCTTCCGGATTCTTCACGCGATCGACCACCCATTCCCAGCGCGACAGATCGGGCGGGGCCGCGCCCTCGATCCCGAACACTTTCAAGACCTGGGTGTCGAAGCCCTCGCGGTGATAGGAATTCGGCGCTTCGTAGATGGTGGGAAGATCGAGTGCCGGGATCACGCGCTCCGCCGGCACGTTGCAGAAGAGGCCGATCTTGCGCCGCTCCTCGTCCGGAATCGGCTTCTCGGAGCGGCAGAGCAGGATATCGGGCTGGATGCCGATGGCGCGCAGCTCCTTCACCGAATGCTGCGTCGGCTTGGTCTTCAATTCGCCCGCCGCCTCGATGTAGGGCACGAGCGTCAGGTGCACGAACGCGGTTTCGCGGCCGGGCTCGTTGCCCAATTGCCGGATGGCCTCGAAGAACGGCAGTCCCTCGATGTCGCCCACCGTGCCGCCGATCTCGCACAGCAGGAAATCGACATCCTCCGAACCGGCCACGATGAATTCCTTGATCATGTCGGTGACGTGGGGGATCACCTGCACGGTGCGGCCGAGATAAAGCCCCTTGCGCTCGCGCTCGATCACCTGGCTGTAGATGCGCCCCGACGTGATGTTGTCGGATTTGCGCGCCGCCACGCCCGTGAAGCGTTCGTAATGGCCGAGATCGAGATCGGTCTCCGCGCCGTCGTCGGTGACGTAAACCTCGCCGTGCTGAAACGGGCTCATCGTGCCCGGATCGACGTGGAGATAGGGATCGAGCTTGCGCAGGCGGACGCGGAAGCCGCGCGCCTGCAGAAGCGCGCCCAGTGCGGCGGACGCAAGACCTTTTCCCAGGGAAGAGACCACGCCGCCAGTGATGAAGATCAACCGCGCCATGGGAGGCCAACATGTCTCAAGCCACGCGCGCACTCAAGCGCAATCATGCGATCCGTTCACGGCTTTCGGGAAAATCGCGCGAACGCCTGCAAAAATCCGGTTACTGCGGGGCGGGAACCTTGGGCGCGCCGAGCGGATTGGGCGGAGCCTGCGACGGTTTCGGCGCCGGTTGCGCGGGCGCGGCCGCATTCGACCCCGAATCGAGGATCGAAGTCGATTCGGGACGGCCATGCAGCGCCACAAGCGTCAGCGCGAGGCTGGAGAGGAAAAACATCACGGCGAGTATGGTCGTTGCGCGCGTCAGCGTGTCGGCTGCGCCGCGGGGCGAAAACAGTCCGCCGAAGCCGGAATTGCCGCCGCCCATGCCGAGCGCGCCGCCTTCGGATTTCTGTAGCAGCACCACGATCACGAGCGCGACCGAGACGAGAAGCTGGATGACGATCAGAATGGTTTGCATGCGGGCTCCGGGGCCGTTGAGGCCCGCCTCTTAGACCAAAGAGCGGGCAGAGGAAAGGGACTACCTAGCTATTGATTTCGAAAGATAAATTCCTATTTCAAAGGAAAGGGGAAATTTCTGGGCGTCCAATACCCGACGTCTTTCAAGTCATTGACTGTTAGGGGTTCCGATGCAATATGCACACATAACGACCCCTCGGGAAACCGCCCGCTCTGTCGGGTACGGGGAACCGAGTATAGAGACCCCGGGGACGCCTTCGTGCGTCCCCGTATCATTTCAGACCCATGGATAACCCGGCACCACCACCCCCCAGATTGCGCGTCCGTATCTTTGTCGACTTCTGGAACTTCACGCTGTCGCTTCGCAGCGCAGACGACACGTTCCGAATCGACTGGTTGCCCGTCGGCCCGTTGCTTGCCGCGGAAGCGGGCAAGCTGGTCGATCGGTCTGCACCGGCAATATTCGAGGGGATGCATGTTTATGGATCGTATGATCCGGCCAAACCTCAGGATGCAAAATTTCGCAACTGGATGTCCAATCGTCTGGACAAGATGCCGGGAACGCACGTTGTTCTTTTGGAGCGTCAAAAGAAAAAGGGCTATCCTAAATGCCCGGCTTGCCAGAACGAAGTGACGAATTGCGCCGTCTGTAATCACGACATGCGAGGAACCGAGGAAAAGGGCGTCGATACCCGCATCGTCGCCGACATGATAAGTCTGGCTTGGGCCAACGCCTATGATGTCGCAGTACTTGTCTCAGCGGATCGTGATTTCGTTCCCGTTGCGGAATTCCTGCAAACAAAAGGGATCAAAGTGGTGCACGGCGCTTTTCCACCCAAGGGCAGCCACCTATCGCAGAAATGCTGGGCCAATATGAACCTGACGCAGCTTATGCCGCAGTTCCGTCTGAAAAACGCCTAGCCCAGAAATTTTACGACGCCATCGCGGTTTCGGTGCGGGCCTTGACGATGGCCACCGTGGCGTCGATTTCGGCGAGGTGATCGCCTGCCGATTTGCCGGGCGAGAACATCTGGTTGAGATTGAGGGCGGCATGGCCGAGCAGATGCATCGAGGCGCCGCGGTCCGCGCCCGCTTCGAGCCCGTCGATGGCCGCAAGCACGGAATCGCACCA
>DATIZS010000102.1:0-8323 GCA_035516955.1 Rhizomicrobium sp. | reverse complement strand
CTGAACCAGCGGTCGAGCCTTATGCCGTCGTCGTCCGCTTCGACCTTGATTTCGGCGCTCACAGCACGCGCACGATCCAGAGGCCCGCGAACAGCGCCGCCACCGACAGCACCGCGGAACCCGCGATATAGGCCGCGGCACTCGCATAGGCGCCGCGTTCGATCAGTAGCGCCGAATCGAGCGAGAAGCTGGAAAAGGTCGTATAGCCGCCCATCACGCCGACCATCAGGAAGGCGCGGACTTCCGGCGTGAAGTTCAACTTCAGCGCCGCAAGCTCGGCCAGTACGCCCATGATGAAGCCGCCGGAGATATTCACGACGAATATGCCCCAGGGAAATCCGGGCCACGCCGCCGACTGAACGAGGCTCGCCACCGAATAGCGCGCCAGCGAGCCGATCGCGCCGCCGAACGCCACGGCCAACAGAATCGAGAATTGCATGATCGAATACCGCGTTTATCTGCGCCGGATATAGCAGATTCCCGCGCCTGCTTCCCACCCTGCTGAGCCTGCAATCTTTTTGCAATTTATACTCCGTCATCACCCGGCCCGGAGCATTTCTGCGGAGGGTCCGGGTGATCCAATTTGGCTCCCGAAAAATGGATCACCCGGATCGCTACGCGCGACCGGGTGATGACGGTGTTGGATTGGTTGAACGCGATGCAGGCAAGCCACGCGCAATCCATTCCGCCGGAGTATCCTCCGCGAGACGATGATGGGACGATGCGGGACGCCGGGCGGCGAGCCACAATTGTGCAAAGAAAGGTGCCGTATCCGGCATCCCGCACCCGGCGATTTTGGGCAGCATCTCCGTCCACCGTTAGACAGGCCGGATGCTCTGCGAGGGGTCCGTTAAGGCCCTTACGTTCGCGCGTCATCGCATCCGGCGTGCTTCGCGGGCGTCCCCGTGCCAGCTTGGCCCCACCCGTCGTCCGGTTAGGGGATTTGGCCGTGGACGGCGCTGCCTTCACCGTCGAGCGATCCGTTACGCCGCTCTTCAGTGAACGCCGGTCCTGCCCACGCCGAAAACGGACGTCAACGCTCCCATCACGGGCAGGACGGGAGCATTATAAGGCCGCCCGGAGGGGCGGGGATAAGTCTTCATATGATGGCCCAAAAAAAATGCAGGCCATGACAATTTTGGGTAATTAGCCGCCCTTTTTCGCCCGGAGCTTCGCCCAATATTCGAGGCGCTTGGCGATCTCGCGCTCGAAGCCGGTTTCCTTGGGCACATAGAATTGCTCACGCGCCATGGCTTCGGGGAAATAGTTCTGGCCGGAAAACGCGTCCTCGGCTTCGTGATCGTATTCATAGCCTTTGCCGTAGCCGAGATTCTTCATGAGTTTCGTCGGCGCGTTCAATATATGCGCGGGCGGCATCAGCGAGCCATGCTCGGCGGCGGCGCGTTTGGCGGCGCCCATCGCGACATAGACCGCATTCGATTTCGGCGCGCTCGCCAGATAGAGCACGGTCTGCGCCAGCGCGAGTTCGCCTTCGGGCGAGCCCAGAAAATCATAAACGTCTTTGGCAGCCAGTGCCTGAACGATGGCCTGCGGATCGGCCAGACCGATATCTTCCACACTGGCGCGCACCAATCTGCGCGCGATGTAAAGCGGCTGTTCGCCGCCCGCCAGCATGCGCGCAAGCCAGTAAAGCGCCGCATCGGGATCGGAGCCACGAATGGATTTGTGCAGCGCGGAGATCAGATTGTAATGCTCCTCGCGCGATTTGTCGTAAAGCGGCGCGCGTTTCTGCACGGCGGCCGCGAGCGCCGCAGAATCCAGCGGCTTCGCCGCCTGCAACGCTTCGACCTCTTCCGCCAGATTGAGCAGATAGCGGCCGTCGCCATCGGCCATGGCGCGCAGGCTCGCGCGCGCATCCTCGGTGAGCGCGAGCGCGTGGCCGAAATATTTTTCGGCGCGCGCCAGCAGCGTTTCCAGCGCCGCATCGTCGAGCCGGCGCAGCACCAGCACCTGCATGCGCGACAGCAGCGCGCCGTTCAATTCGAAGGAGGGATTCTCCGTGGTTGCGCCGACCAGCACCACGGTTCCATCCTCCACCACCGGCAGAAAGGAATCCTGCTGGCTGCGGTTGAAGCGGTGGATCTCGTCGACGAAGAGCAGCGTGCCCTGCCCCGTCTTGCGGCGTGCGCGCGCGGCGTCGAAGGTCTTCTTGAGATCGGCGACGCCCGAAAACACTGCCGACAATTGCACGAAATGCAGATTGAAGGCGTGGCTCAACAGGCGCGCGATGGTGGTCTTGCCGGTGCCGGGCGGTCCCCAGAGCAGAATCGAATGCGCGCGCTTGGCCGCCACCATGCGGCCGATGGGGCCTTGCGCGCCGATCAGATGATCCTGCCCCACCACTTCGGAAAGCGTTTTGGGGCGCAAGCGATCGGCGAGCGGCCGCGGCGCGTCGTCCTCCAGTCCACCGGCTTCGAAGAGATCGGACATATCCTCATATTGTCACAGAATTTGAAGCTATAAACTCCCTCAAATATTTTCGTCATGGCCGGGCTTGTCCCGGCCATCCATTAACTCGCTGCCGGACGGAGGTTATGGATGGCCGCCACAGGGGGCGGCCATGACGAACTTTATTCGATGACAATCAGTTTCACCCGTCCACCGTCAGCGACATGCGCTGGCCACCGCGATCGACGATCAGGCTCCAATGGCCGCCGGCCTGGCCGAGCAATTGGTTGAGCTGGCGCGTGCCCGTGACGCTCACGCCGTTCACCGATTTGACGATATCGCCCGGCTGGAAGCCCTGACTTGCGGCGTAGGAATTGCCCGAGGAAACCACCACCACGCCCTTCTCGAACAGATCCATGTTGAGATCGCTGGCGACGGCGGGCGAAAGATTTTCCACCTCCGCGCCCGTCATCGGATTGCGACCGCCGACGGTGAGCTTGTCGGGCGGGGGATTCTCCGGCGGCAATTCGAGCTTCACCGGCACGTTGCGGTAATGGCCGCCGGAATACACCTTGAAGCTCGGCTTGTCGCCCGCCTTGTGGGTGGCAATACGGTAATTGAGGCTTTGCATGTCGTCCACATCGACGCCGTCGACCGCCATCACGATGTCGCCGGTGTGCAGCCCTGCATCCGCCGCGGGCCCGCCGGGATAGATGTCCTTCAACACGACGCCTTCGGGCCGGTCGAGGCCGACGCTTTTCGCGATCTCGTTCGTCACCGCCTGGCCGTTGGCGCCCACCCAGGGAAGCTTGATGCCGCCGCCGAGCGCGCCTTCCACCACGCGGCGCGCAAGATTGGACGGGATCGCGAAGCCGATGCCGATGGATTCGCCGGTGCGCGAATAGATCTCGCTGTTGATCCCGGCGAGCTTGCCGTCGGTCGTCACCAGCGCGCCGCCCGAATTGCCGGGATTGATGGCGGCGTCGGTCTGGATGAAGAAGCTGTAGTCGGAGGCCGACACCTGCGAGCGGGCCAGCGCCGAGACGATGCCCATCGTCACCGTCTGGCCCACGCCGAAGGGATCGCCGATGGCGAGCACGAGATCGCCCACCTGCAAGGCGTCGCTGTTGGCGAATTCCACGACGGGAAGTTTCTCGCCCCTGGTGTCGATCTTGAGCACGGCGAGATCGGTGCGCGCATCGGCGAGCAGCACCTTCGCCTTGAACTCGCGCTTGTCGGCGAGCGCGACCACGATGTTCTGCGCGCCGCTGATGACGTGATTGTTGGTGAGGATGACGCCGTCGGGGCGCACGACCACGCCCGAGCCCAGCGATTGCTCCACGCGCTGGCGCATCTGGGGCGAGCCGCCGAAGAACTGGCGGAAGAACGGATCGTTGAACAGCGGATTGACCGCCTGCTGCACCACCGTGCGCGCATAGACATTGACCACCGCCGGCGCCACGCGCTTCACCACGGGCGCGAAGGTGAGATTGACCTCGTTCATCGAGCGCGGCACGGCCTGGGCGGAGGCCGCCGCCGGAATTGCGCAAAGCAGACCCAAAATGAAGAGGGCGCGGCGGAAGCTGGGCATCGAACGCGGATCCTTGCTGGAAGCGGGCATGGTTTACTCGAAAAGCCGGCCCCGACGGAATAGGCGCGGCATGGAAAGATATTCATCGTAAATGCGCGGTCTTTCTACGGGGAAATACCTAGGGGTAATCGCCTATCCCGCCTTGCGGCTATTACTTATGGCCGAACCTGCTTTGTCTGTTGAATGCTGTGTTTGCGCGATGGCTGGACTTCGCGCTGGTGATTGGGGCGGTGAATTCGACTGGACACCGCAGGGAAGTGGGCAAGACAATGTTGCAGGAATCCTCAAGCGAACTTCGCGCCGCGCTCTCGCCGGCCGTTCTGATCGCGGGCTCGGTCCATGTGATCGACCTCGCGCCCATCCGCGACGGCGCGGCGAGCATGTGGGAGAAGATCAAGGACGGTCTTCACGCCCGCCTCGAATGCATCCTGCGCCAGCGCCTTTCGCCGGCCGATTTCTTCGCCCCCATGGGCGACACGCGCTACATCGTGGTGACGCCGAGGGCCAATGCCGAGGAATCGGCGATCATCTGCCTGCGCGTGCTCCACGAGCTGACGACCAATCTCTTCGGCGCCTGCGCGCTCGATCAGATCTGCATCGAACGCGCCTTCGAAGGCGACAACGGCACCTTGCGCAGCGAGCGCTTCTCGCGCACGGCGGTCGCGCATCTGGCGGCCAAGGCGCATCTCAGCGATCTAGCGGGCGAAACCGCGGAGGAAGCCGAACCGGCCGCGGTCAAACCCGCCGCCCGCACGGAATCCAGAGACGTCACCTATCGCTTCGAGCCGGTCTGGGACGCGCGTCACGAGGCGATCACGACCTATATGTGCGTGCCGGAACTTCCGCCGCAGGAAGACGACGCGCCGCTTTCCGCCAAGGAGCGCGCGCGCATCGAGCTCGCCTCGCTCAAGGCCAGCGCCGAATATCTCGAACGTCATCTGGAGAAGGGCGAACGCTTCCTGATGTGCGTGAAGCTTTCGTTCGAGACGCTGGGCTCGCCTTACGGGCGCATGGAGATCGCCGGCCTCTGCCGCGGCCTGCCCGCGATCTGCCGCCAGTATCTCGTGTTCCTCATCGCCGACATTCCGCAAGGGGTTGCGCATTCGCGCATGACCGACTTCGTGATGACGCTGGGCCATTTCGGGCGCATCGTGGCGACGGTGGCGAGCGGCACGCGCAACCTCGCCGCCTATCAGGGCCTTGGCCTCTTCGGGATCGCCTGCGATCTGGGCGCGGGCCATTTCGACAGCGAGCGCATGGCGAGCGACATCGCGCAGCTCTCGGCGGCGGGGCGCAACATGCGCCTCGTCACGCTTGCCTTCGGCGTGCGCAATCGCGCGATGCTGGCCTTGGCGCATGGCGCTGGCATTCAGGCCATTCACGGCGCCTGCATCGGGGCCGCGCGCGAAGAGCCGCGGCCGATGACGCGGCTGCATTGGGTGGAGATCGCGCCCGTCAGGCGGCGCGCGGCAGCTCCGGAGCTGCAATTGGCGGCGGCTTGAGTTCTGGTGGTGGTGGGAAACTAAAAGGGCGGCCCTTGGGACCGCCCTTTTTTTTCGGCGCGTTGGACGCCTATTCTTCTTCGTGGGTTTCCACTTCCTGGACCGGACCGGAATCCTGGCCCTTGGCATCGGGATCGCGATCGACGAATTCGATGAAGGCCATCTCGGCATTGTCGCCGTGGCGGAAGCCCGCCTTGAGCACGCGGGTGTAGCCGCCCGGACGATCCGAGTAGCGCGGGCCGATCACGTCGAACAGCTTCTTGACCTGCACTTCGTCGCGGATCTGCGACAGCGCCTGACGCCGCGCATGGAGATTGCTTGGCCCCCGGCGCGACAGCGTGACCAGCTTCTCCACCACCGGGCGCAGCTCCTTCGCCTTGGGCAGCGTGGTCTTGATCTGCTCGTGCTTGATCAGCGCCGCGGCCATGTTGGCGAACATGGCGGTGCGGTGCTGGGCCTTCTTGCCGAGCTTGCGGCCGGTATTGCGGTGGCGCATTCCTTGACTTCCCTAATTTGTCATCCCGGACGAACGCGGCAGCGCTCGATCCGGGACCCACTGTGACGCGGCTCGGTGGGTCCCGGGTCTGCGGCACACCGTTTCACGCCGCGCCGCGCCCGGGATGACACCGGTTAGTATTGATCCTCGTAGCGCTTCGCCAGATCTTCGATGTTCTCCGGCGGCCAGCCCGGCACTTCCATGCCCAGATGCAGGCCCATTTCGGCGAGCACCGCCTTGATCTCGTTCAGCGACTTGCGCCCGAAATTCGGCGTGCGCAGCATTTCGGCTTCGGTCTTCTGAATGAGATCGCCGATATAGACGATGTTGTCGTTCTTCAGGCAGTTCGCCGAACGCACCGACAATTCGAGCTCGTCCACCTTCTTGAGCAGCACCGGATTGAAGGCAAGCTCGGGCTTGGCCTCTTCCGACACGCGCTCGCGCGGCTCTTCGAAATTGATGAAGATCTGGAGCTGGTCCTGCAGGATGCGCGCGGCATAGGCCACCGCATTGTCCGGCGTGACGGCGCCGTTGGTTTCGACCGAGAGCGTGAGCTTGTCGTAATCGAGCGACTCGCCGGAGCGCGTATTCTCGACGCGATACGACACCTTCTTCACCGGCGAGAACAGCGAATCCACGGGGATCAATCCGATGGGCGCATCCTCGGGGCGGTTGCGGTCGGCCGGCACATAGCCTTTGCCGGTCGCGACGGTCAGCTCCATGCGGAAATCGACCTTCTCGTCCAGCGTGCAGAGCACGAGTTCGGGATTGAGGATTTCGACATCGGCGACCGGCGTGATCTGTCCGGCGGTGACTTCGCCCGGGCCGGTGGCGCGAAGCGACAGGCGCTTGGGCCCTTCGGCATGAAGCCGCAGTGCGATCTGCTTCACATTGAGCACGAGATCGGTCACGTCCTCGCGCACGCCCGCGATGGAGGAGAATTCGTGCAGCACGCCCTCGATCTGGATCGAGGTGACGGCCGCACCTTGCAGCGACGACAAAAGCACGCGCCGCAACGCATTGCCGAGCGTGAGGCCGAAGCCGCGCTCGAGCGGTTCGGCCACGATCGTCGCCGAGCGGCCCGCATCGTGGCCCGCCTCGATCTTCAATTTCTGCGGCTTGATCAGTTCCTGCCAGTTCTTCTGAAACATTTTGTCCTCATCGTTTCCCGGACGTGTCGGATCACGCCCTATGCGTTCGACGGGTAGGCTTTATCCGAAAGCAAACTCTTAAACGCGGCGCCTCTTCGGCGGGCGGCAGCCATTGTGCGGGATCGGCGTCACATCGCGGATGGACGTCACCGTGAGCCCGACAGCCTGCAGCGCGCGCAACGCGGATTCGCGCCCCGAACCGGGGCCGGAAACTTCCACTTCCAGCGTGCGCATGCCGTGTTCGACGGCCTTCTTGCCGGCGTCTTCGGCTGCGACCTGGGCGGCATAGGGCGTCGATTTGCGCGAGCCCTTGAAGCCCATCATGCCCGCGCTCGACCACGAGATCGCGTTGCCCGCGCCGTCGGTGATGGTGATGATCGTGTTGTTGAAGGTGGCCGCGACATGGGCCACGCCCACCACGACGTTCTTCTTTTCCTTCTTGCGCGCGCGACCGGCGCCGCTCTTCTTCTCGGCAGCCATGTTACTTCGTCACTTTCTTCTTGCCCGCGATGGCCTTGGCCGGGCCTTTGCGCGTGCGCGCATTGGTGTGGGTGCGCTGGCCGCGCACGGGAAGGCCCTTGCGGTGGCGCAGGCCCCGGTAGCAGCCGAGATCCATCAGCCGCTTGATGTTCATTGCCACTTCGCGGCGCAGATCGCCTTCCACGAGATAATCGCGGTCGATCGTTTCGCGGATCTGGATCACTTCGGCGTCGGTCAGGTCGTGGACGCGGCGGTTGGCCGCGATGCCGACCTTCTCGCAGATTTCCTTCGCTTTGGCCGGTCCGATTCCATGGATGTAGCGCAGGCCGATTTCGACCCGCTTCTGGGTGGGGATATTGACGCCGGCGATGCGTGCCACGAGCTTCTCCGATTTTCTCCAAGCCTTTGAAAAGGCTCAATAAACGCGATTCGATTGATCCTGCGAAATGGGAGGGGGTCCCCCCTCCCGGAGGCCCGCAACCGGCCCAAAATGACAGGAAATCTGCCGCGAGGGCGCGGATTATATGAATCGTTACCCCTCAGTCAATGGCGGTTAAGGGCATATTTCTCAAGGGGATTTGGGGTGGCAAGACCATCCCCTATTTCGTCATGGCCGGGCTTGTCCCGACCACCCATACCCTCCGTGTAGCAGGGTGTTTATGGGTCGCCGGGACAAGCCCGGCGATGACGAATA
>DATIZS010000101.1:0-4170 GCA_035516955.1 Rhizomicrobium sp. | reverse complement strand
CATCGCCCGCATCTTCACAGAGACCGAGCGGCGCAAATCGGAGGGCCGTGCCGCGCGCGCGGCCAGCTACGCCAAGCGCTTCGCCGCCAAGGAGGCTTGCGCGAAAGCGTTGGGAACGGGGCTCCGGCGCGGCGTCTTCTGGCGCGACATGGGCGTCGTCAATCTTCGGGGCGGCAAGCCCACCATCGCGCTCACCGGCGGCGCGCTCGCGCGTGCGCGCGAGATCACGCCCTCCGGCTTCGATTTCGCCATCGAGCTTTCCATCACCGACGATTTTCCGCTGGCGCAAGCCATTGTCATAATCTCCGCTGTGGCGGCCCAGCCCCAGAACCGGGGCGATTCTGGTTAAGCGCGCCATGTCGCCTTGACCTCAGGCGAGCTTCCGGTTCCTTCTGGCGCCATGACCGAAACGACCGAAACGGGCGGCGAGCCCCAGCTTTTCGCGGCCGATGCCCCCGTCGAGGAGGGCGAAGCGCCGGCCGAGCCGGAAACGCCGGGCGAGCCCGCCAAAAGCGAAGCCGAAGCGCCGCCGCGCCCCGTGCCGCCGCCCAAGGTCCCGCCCGCCGAACCGGTGAAGAAGAAGAAGGAAGAGGAATCCTGGGTCGAGACGGTCAAGACCGTCGCCTATGCGCTGCTGATCGCGCTCGTGATCCGCACCTTCCTGTTCCAGCCCTTCAATATCCCGTCCGGTTCCATGGAGAACACGCTCCTGGTCGGCGATTACCTCTTCGTGGAGAAATACGCCTATGGCTATAGCCGCTATTCTTTCCCCTTCGGGCTGATGCCGTTTTCGGGGCGCATTTTCGGGAGCGAGCCCAAGCGCGGCGACGTGATCGTGTTCAAATTGCCGAGCGACCCGTCGGTCGATTTCATCAAGCGCGTGATCGGCCTTCCCGGCGACCGCATCCAGATGATCAACGACCGGCTTTACATCAACGACAAGATCGTGCCCGAAAAGCGCATCTCCGATTACATCGAGAACATCGACGGCTTCCAGCATCATGTGCCGCGCTATCGCGAGTTCCTGCCCGGCGGGCGGGCGCACGACATCCTCGACCGCGATCCCAACGGCCCGGCCGACAATACGGATGTCTTCATCGTGCCCCCCGGCCATTATTTCATGATGGGCGACAACCGCGACAATTCCGACGACAGCCGCGCCGGAGTGGGCTACGTTCCCGCCGAAAACCTTGTCGGCAAGGCCGAATTCATCTTCTTCTCGACCAATGGCAGCGCGCGATTCTGGGAATTCTGGAAGTGGCCGTGGACGGTCCGCTACGACCGCCTCTTCACGGTTATCGACTGAGCTGGCCGGGCTCGAAACGAGGCTCGGTCATGTCTTCCGCAACAAGCATCTTCTGATCCGCGCGCTGACGCATTCGAGCGCCAGTTCCGCGCAATCGAACGAGCGGCTCGAATTTTTGGGCGACCGGGTGCTCGGCCTCGTCATCGCCGACAAACTGCATCATCTCTATCCGGACGATCCCGAAGGCGCGCTCGCGCTCAAATTCAACGCGCTGGCGCGGCGCGAGGCTTGCGCGGCGGCGGCCGATGCGGCCGGTCTTTCGCATCATCTGATCCTGGCGAAATCGGAAGCGGGCAGCGGCGGGCGGGTGAAACCGGCGATCCTTTCGGGCGCCTGCGAAGCGGTGATCGCGGCACTTTATCTCGACGGCGGGATGAAGGCGGCGCGCGGCTTCATCGAAAAATACTGGACGCAAGCCTTCGCCACGCTCAACGCCGACATGCGTGACGCCAAGACCGCGTTGCAGGAATGGGCGCAAGGAAAGAAAGGCGCGCGCTCGGCGCCCGTCTACAGGACCCTGAGCCGCGAAGGGCCCGATCACGCGCCGCGTTTCGCGGTGGAAGTCCGCGTCGAAGGCGTCGATCCCGCGATCGGCGAGGGCGGCTCCAAGCGCGAAGCCGAACAGGCCGCCGCCCGCGCGATGCTCGAGAGATTGGGATTGGGATGAGCGAAACACGCTGCGGTTTCGCGGCCGTGATCGGCGCGCCGAATGCCGGCAAATCCACGCTGGTGAACCGGCTGGTGGGAACGAAAATCTCCATCGTCACCCACAAGGTGCAGACGACGCGTGCGCCCGTGCGCGGCGTGGCGATCCGGGGCCAAACGCAGATCGTGTTCGTCGATACGCCGGGCATCTTCAAGCCGCGCCGCAGGCTCGACCGCGCGATGGTCAAGGCCGCGTGGACAGGCGCTGGCGATGCGGATGCTGTTATTTTGATCGTCGATGCTGCCGATCTCGCCGCGCATCCGCAAGGCCCTGCCGCGCGCGACACGCAGGCGATCATCGAAGGATTGAAGGAGACGAAGCGCAAAGCAGCGCTCGCGCTCAACAAGATCGACGGCATGAAACGCGCCGATCTTCTGCCGCTGGCCGATAAGCTGAATGCGGAAGGCGCTTTCGAGCAGGTGTTCATGATCTCCGCGCGGAACGGCGATGGCGTCGAAGATCTGGCCTCATGGGTCGCGGGCAAGATGCCCGAAGGCCCGTGGCTTTATCCCGAAGATCAGGCCGCCGACATTCCCTCGCGCCTGCTCGCCGCCGAAATCACGCGCGAGAAACTCTATCTGCGCCTGCATGACGAGCTGCCTTACGCCACCGCGGTCGAAACCGAGAAATGGGAAGAGAAGAAGGACGGCTCGGTCCGGATCGATCAGGTGATCTATGTCCAGCGCGAGGGCCAGAAGGCGATCGTGCTCGGCAAACAGGGGCAATCCATCAAAGCCATCGGCGAAGCGGCGCGGAAAGAGATGGAAGAGATTTTCGGCCGCCGCGTGCATCTTTTCCTCTTCGTCAAGCTGCGCGAAAACTGGGCCGAGACGCGCGAGCATTACCGCGAAATCGGTCTGGAATTTCCGGAGGAATAGCGGCGGTGGAATGGTCCGACGACGCCATCGTGCTGGCCGTGCGCGCGCACGGAGAAACCGCCGCGATCCTCGAAGCGCTGACGCGCGAACATGGCCGCCATGCGGGGCTCGTCCATGGCGGCGCCTCGCGCAAAGCGAAGGCGATGCTTCAGCCGGGAAATTCGCTGCGCGTCACCTGGCGCGCGCGGCTGGAAGAAAATCTCGGCAGTTTCCACATCGAGGCGGCAAAGATGCGGGCCGGCGTCATGCTCGAACATCGCGAGGCGCTGGCGGGCTTGAACGCCTTCACCAGCGTTGCAAGTGCGGTGCTGCCCGAACGCGAGCCGCACCGGCCCGTGTTCGAGGCGGGCGAAATATTGCTCGATGCCATCGCCGACGACGGCTTCGAACATTGGGGCCCGCTTTATGTGCGCTGGGAGGCGGGGCTGCTGGAGGAACTCGGCTTCGGTCTCGATCTCTCGCAATGCGCCGCCACCGGTGCGACGGAAGATCTGGCATTCCTCTCGCCGCGCACGGGCCGCGCGATTTCGCGCGCCGCGGCGGGACCCTACAAGGAACGGCTTCTGCCGCTGCCTCAATTCCTGCTCGGCTCGCAGAACGCCACCGCCTCATGGCACGAAATCGCCGCAGGCTTGCGGCTGACCGCTTATTTTCTTCTGGATCGCGTGCTCGCACCCCACAACAAGACCTTGCCCGCGGCGCGGCTCCGGCTGGAAGAATTGGTCCAGCGCGAATCGAAGTAGAGTTGCTAGATGGCCGACACGATCAAGGAAAACATCAAGCCCGAACCGCTGGCCGAGGCGCTCAGCGAGCGCTATCTGGCCTACGCGCTTTCCACCATTACGCAGCGCGCGCTGCCCGATGTGCGAGACGGGCTCAAGCCCGTGCATCGCCGCATTCTTTACGGCATGCGCCGCCTTGGTCTCGCGCCCACAACCGCGCCGAAGAAATCGGCGAAGGTGGTGGGCGATGTGATGGGTTCGTTCCATCCCCATGGCGATCAGGCGATCTATGACGCGCTGGTGCGCCTGGCGCAGGATTTTTCCGTGCGCTATCCGCTGGTGGACGGGCAGGGCAATTTCGGCAATGTCGACGGCGATAATCCCGCCGCCATGCGCTACACCGAAAGCCGCCTCACCGATATCGCGCAGGCGCTGCTCGAAGGGCTCGACGAAGACGCGGTCGATTTCCGTGCGACATATGACGGCGGCGACCGCGAGCCGGTGGTGCTGCCGGCCGCGTTTCCCAATCTGCTCGCGAATGGCTCCAGCGGCATCGCC
>DATIZS010000100.1:0-2756 GCA_035516955.1 Rhizomicrobium sp. | reverse complement strand
GGAGATCTCCAGCGCCTCGCGCGCGTCGAGCGGCGGCAACAATCCCGGCAAGCGCGCCGCCAACATCGATTTGCCTGAACCCGGCGGACCGATCATCAACATGTTATGGCCACCAGCCGCGGCAATTTCCAAAGCGCGCTTCGCTGTCTCCTGTCCCTTTACGTCGCGCAGATCGGCGATGGCGCCGGTCTCTTCCGCGACCTTCGCGGATGGTGGATTCAGCACCTGCACGCCTTTCATGTGATTGACGATGGCAATGAGGGAAGGTGCGGCGATGATTTCAACGCCGCCGGCCCATGCCGCTTCCGCGCCGCACGCGACAGGGCAGATCAAGCCGCGCGAAGCTTCCGCGGCCGCCAGCGCTGCGGGCAAAACTCCTGCCACCGGCGTGATCTGCGCATCGAGCGACAGTTCGCCCATCGCGGTGTAGTTGGCCAATTCGCTGGCCGGTAGAACACCCATCGCGGCGAGCAACCCCAGCGCAATCGGCAGATCGTAGTGGCTGCCTTCCTTCGGCAGGTCGGCAGGCGCGAGATTGATCGTCACCTTGTTGTGCGGCATGGCGAGGCCGATGGCCGATAGCGCGGCTCGCACGCGCTCGCGGCTTTCGGCGACCGCCTTGTCGGCGAGGCCCACGATGCTGAAATTGTTGAACGGCGCCGAAAAGCTCGCGACATGAACCTGAACGTCCACTTCACGCGCCTCGATTCCCTGAAACGCGACCGTATAAACGTGCGCGACCATCGCATCCCCCGATTGGCGAGAGGATTACGCCGCGCGTCCGGGTAGGGAGCAATCGCACGCTGTCGCGCTTTGTCGCGGCGCGTGTCGCAAATTTTGTCGCGGGCGCGGCTACGAAGAAATCAGAGGAAAATCGCTACCGCGATCGCGGCGAGCAGGAAGCGGACAAGATAGCCCAGTGAATGTGCGCCAACGATCGCCCAATCGATCTTCATGAAGAAGCCGTTTGTGATCATCAGAACAAGCGGTCCGGCGATCCATGCCAGAACCGCCACGGCGACCGCCGGCAACAATCCATGCACGTCGGTGTAGACGCAAAGGCCGACGATGGCGGCCGCCGCAACAAAATCCAGCGCGCACGAATAAATGACGGCGGACCGATCCTTGCCGCCGACGATTCCTTCGCGCCAAACCTCGGGATATTTCATGTAGCGATCGTGGAACAGGATGCCCATGAACAGCCAGTCGGTGAAGGTGGCGGCAAGGCCCGCAACCACGATGGCGAGAATGATCATGCCCGTCATGGCGAATCCCCCGAGTGCGCGGAGGAAGTTTATGCGGCGGGCGGGCTAAAGGCCAAGGGTGCGGGAGAGTTCAGACTGGAACCAGGCGACGCCCCGCTCGTGCTTGGGCGACAGCCGCCCGGCCCGGTATATGCCGGCATCGAGATTGCGCTGCACGGCTTCACAAATCTCGAGGTCCTCTTTGGTGGTGACGATGGACTGGGCGATCTGGCGGTCCATATCCGCTTCATCGGCGTCGACCGAAAACAGGAACAGGTAGTCCAGCCGGGTATGGGTCATGTCGATCGGCCAGATCCGCTCCATCAGGATGCCGTCGGCATAGACGTTTACGCCGAGGCATGGCCACGCCCATGCCCACAGGCCCGCGATGGGCGCGTCGTTCTTCGGCGTGGCGCGATAGAAGATCACGGGCGGCTCGAGCTCGGTTCCGTAATCGGCTGCGATGGTCGCACTGAGCGAGGGATGCAGCACCGGAATGTGGTAGCCCTCGAGATAATTCTCCACATAGGTCTTCCAGTTGCAGCGGATGTCGTGTGTGGAGATGCGCGCATTCTGGAAGCGATCGGCAGCCAGATGCTTCATGCGCGCTTCAAGCGGTGCGATCGATTTCATGAGCGGCGGCGCATCGTGGTCCATATTGACGAACACGAAGCCGCGCCAGATTTCGGTTTTCAGAGCGAACAGGCCGTAGTCGTGCGGGTCGAACCCTTCGGCGGGGCCGAAATCGCGCGCGGAAGCCAGACGTCCGTCGAACGCATATTTCCAGGCGTGATAGCGGCAGACGAAATGCCCGGCACAATGGCCCTGGCCATCGTCCACCAGCGGTCCGGCGCGGTGGCGGCACACATTGTGGAAGGCCTTCACACGGCCGTCTTCGGCGCGCACGGCCACGATCGGATAACCGGCAAACGTGGCGGCGACATAGTCGCCCGGCCGCGCCAGCTGACTTTCATGCGCGAAAAGCTGCCACGTCCTGGCAAATATCTCGTGCCGCTCGCGTTCGTAGAGCGCGGCGTCGCTGTAGAGGCGGGCGGGAAGCGTGTCGGGGGAAGCCTGGCGCATCGAAAATTTGTACTGCAGATTGCCCGGCTTGCGAAGAGCGGCACTATTTCGGCACGACGTCGAACGCGATGGTTGTGCGGTCCTGCGAGGAATGAAACGGCACGGTGCCGTGCCACATGTAGGAGGGGAACAGGACCAGCGTTCCCGGTTTCGGTTTCACGGTGCGGCGAATGGGATCGGCTATGTGCGCATCGAATCCCGGTTCGCCGAATTTGAGCCAGCCCTGTTTCTGCCGTTCGTCTTCAACCGCATCAGGCACGGCGACATAGTAAACGGAACTGATCCATCCTTTTGGATGCACGTGGTTCACGTGGAATCCGCAATCATGGAGTCGCGACGACCACGATGCAGCATAGGCGAAGTCGTTGCGCCTGCGATTGCGCAGGGGATGTCTATCGTCTGCGGCAAGCCTGGTGATATACACGGCCA
>DATIZS010000099.1:0-4214 GCA_035516955.1 Rhizomicrobium sp. | reverse complement strand
AAAGGATGTGGCGCAGCGTAATTTGCTCCTTGCCGAATTGCGGCCAGATGCGCGCGACCGGTTCGTCGAGCGCAATCAATCCGCGCTCCACCAGAACATTGGCGCAGATCGCGCAGAGCGCCTTGCTCACCGAAAAGAAATTGACGAGGGTGTCGCGCTCCCAGGCGCGCGTTTTGGCCACATCGGAATGCCCGCCCCACAGATCCACGACATTGCGCCCGCCAATGGAAATGCAAACCGCGGCCCCCGGCTCGCCGCGTTCGCTAAAATTCGCAGTAAACGCTTCGCGAACGGCGCGGAAGCGCGGATCGCAGAAACCGGAAACATCCATGCGGCGATTTAGGCATGGCTTTGCAGCGCAGGGAAGCCGTATTCGTGTATTGACTTTTGTATGTACATTTGGCAAGCTCAATTCCGATGAATCGGACAATCGCCGGTTTCGATTGGGACCACGGCAACCGGCAGAAATGCCTGAAACACGGCGTTTCGATCCGTGAGATCGAAGAATTGTTCGAAGACGGGCCAAGGGTCGCGCCCGATATTGCGCATTCGGCCATCGAGGACAGGCTGATTGCAGTTGGACGCACGCGGGCGGGCCGCGCCCTCTTCGTCGCGTTTGCGTTTCGCGAAAAGAACGGTGCGACCTATATCCGGCCCATCAGCGCGCGTCATATGCACAGAAAGGAGATCGAGGCTTATGAAAAGAAAAGTCCCTAAGCTCAAATCCGACAGCGCCGCGGAAGCCTTTCTTGAGCAGGATCTTTCGGGTCTGGATTTCTCGCAATTCAAGCCCGCGAAATTCGAGTTCGAAAAGAAAACCGCGCGCGTGAACATGCGCCTGCCGGAAGCTTTGCTGAAAGCGGTGAAGAAGCGCGCGACGGCGCGGAAGATTCCCTATCAGCGCTTCATCCGCGAAGCGCTGGAGCGGGCGGTTGCGGGTGGAAAATAATTACCGCGTCGGGACCGGGTGTTCGCCGCGGTAATCATAGAAACCGCGGCCGGTTTTGCGGCCGAGCCATCCGGCTTCCACATATTTCACCAGAAGCGGGCAGGGCCGGTATTTGGAATCGGCAAGGCCCTCGTAAAGCACCTGCATCACCGACAGGCACGTATCGAGCCCGATGAAATCGGCGAGCTGCAGCGGGCCCATCGGATGATTGGCGCCGAGCCGCATCGCGGTGTCGATCGCTTCCACATTGCCCACGCCTTCGTAAAGCGTATAGACCGCTTCGTTGATCATCGGCAGAAGGATGCGGTTGACGATGAAGGCGGGGAAATCCTCGGCGTAAGCCGCCGTCTTGCCGACCTTCTTCACGATCTCCAGCGCCGACTGGAATGTCGCGTCGTCGGTGGCGATGCCGCGGATCACCTCCACCAGCTGCATCATCGGCACCGGGTTCATGAAATGAAGCCCGATGAAATGCTCCGGCCTGTCGGTGGCGGCGGCGAGCCGCGTCACCGAAATGGAAGACGTGTTGGTCGCGATGATCGCCTGCGCGTTGAGCCGCGGGCAGAGGTCCTGGAAGATCTTGCGCTTGACGGCTTCGTCTTCCGTCGCCGCCTCGATGACGATGTCGCGGTCCGACATGGCGTCGAGATTGCCGGTGGTGTGGATGCGCTTCATTGCTGGCGCGATGAGATCGTCCTTGATGAGGCCGCGCGCCGCCTGGCGGTGCATGTTCTTTTCGATGGTGCTGCGCGCCTTTTCGAGTTGCTCGGGGGCGATGTCCTCCATCACCACGTCGAGGCCCGCAAGCGAGCACACATGGGCGATACCGTTGCCCATCTGACCTGCGCCGATTACGCCGACACGCTCTATGCTCATGGCCGTCCTGCCGGTTTGTTGCCGCTTCACGCGGGTACGCGAAACCTCAATAGCCGAGTTTCGTCAGTTCCGCCTCCATCTCCGGAAGCGCCTTGAAGAGATCGGCCACGAGGCCGAAATCGGCGATCTGGAAAATGGGAGCTTCTTCGTCCTTGTTGATCGCGGCGATGACCTTGGAGTCCTTCATGCCTGCGAGATGCTGGATGGCGCCGGAAATGCCCACCGCGATGTAAAGCTCGGGCGCCACGACCTTGCCGGTCTGGCCCACCTGATAATCATTGGGCACGAAGCCCGCATCGACCGCGGCGCGGCTCGCGCCGACGGCCGCGTGCAGCTTGTCGGCGATCTTGTCCAGCAAATGGAAATTCTCTCCCGACTGCATGCCGCGCCCGCCGGAGACAACAATCTTGGCGGAAGTGAGTTCTGGGCGCTCGGATTTGGAAAGCTCCTCGCCCACGAATTTGGAAATGCCCGGATCGCCCGCCGCGCTCACCTTTTCGATGCTAGCCGAGCCCGCCGCTTCCGCCACCTTGAAGGCGGTGGTGCGCACGGTGATGACCTTCTTTCCGGCCGGCGCCTGAACGGTGGCGATGGCATTGCCCGCATAGATCGGCCGCTCGAACGTATCGGGGCCCACGACTTTCAGGATTTCCGAAATCTGCGGCACGTCGAGCTTCGCCGCCACGCGCGGCATATAATTTTTGCCGTTGGTGGTGGCGGGCGCGAGGATTGCGTCGTAATTGGGCGCGAGCGAGAGGATCAGCTTCTCCATCGGCTCGGCGACCATCTTGGCGTAAGCCGGGTCGTCGGCGAGGAGAACCTTTTCCACGCCGCCCAATTTGCTCGCGGCTTCGGCGACGCTGGCGCAACCGGAACCCGCGACGAGCACGTGAACGGGCGTCGAAATTTGCGCGGCGGCGCTCACGGTTTTCGCCGTCGCGTCCTTCAAATTCTTGTTGTCGTGTTCGGCAATGACCAGCGATGCCATCAGATCGCCCCCACTTCCTTGAGCTTGTCGACGAGTTCGGCGGCGGTCTTCACCTTGATGCCGGCGGTGCGCTTGGGCGGCTCGCTCACTTTGAGCGTCTTCAGCCGCGGCGCGATATCGACGCCGTAATCGGCCGGCGTCTTCTCATCGATGGGCTTTTTCTTCGCCTTCATGATGTTGGGAAGCGAGGCGTAGCGCGGCTCGTTCAATCGCAGATCGGTGGTGATGATGGCGGGCGTCTTGATCTCGACGGTCTGCAATCCGCCGTCGATCTCGCGCTCCACATCGGCCTTGCCGTCGGCAAGTTCGAGCTTGTGCGCGAAGGTGCCCTGCGGCCAGCCGAGCAGAGCGGCCAGCATCTGGCCGGTCTGGTTGGAATCGTCGTCGATCGCCTGCTTGCCGAGGATCACGAGTCCCGGCTGTTCGGCTTCGCAAATGGCTTTGAGGATTTTGGCGACCGCCAGCGGCTCCACGTCGGCCTCGGTCTTCACCAGGATGCCGCGGTCGGCCCCCATGGCGAGCGCGGTGCGTATGGTTTCGGACGCTTGCTGAGGCCCGACGGAAACGGCGACGACTTCGCTCGCCTTGCCCTTTTCCTTCAAACGGACGGCTTCCTCGACGCTGATCTCGTCGAAGGGATTCATGGACATTTTGACATTGGCGAGGTCGACGCCCGACTGATCCGCCTTCACGCGGACCTTCACGTTGTAGTCGATCACCCGCTTGACCGGGACCAATACCTTCATCGTTTTTCGAATACCTTCCCCAGGATGGCGGCCTCTTATCCCCGGAAGCGCCTGGCGTCCGAGCCCTTTTTGGGCCGCCGGTCTCTTGTGCGGCGCAAAAAGTAGGACCGGCCGGGGCGGCCTGTCAACGAAACGTCACCGCCTTTTCGTTGGAAAGTGACGTGCGCGTTAACCGGGTTTTCTTTGGTTGCGTTGCAGCAATTGCCCAATTCTGCGGCAACGGGCCGCATATCGGGGGGCGGCCTATTTGAGGGTCCCGAGAAAGGCGACCAGGTCCTCGGCCTGCTGCTTGCTGGAGAGGCCCGCGAACATCATGCGGGTTCCCGGCACCATCTTGCCCGGTCCCATGACCCATTGTTCGAGCTTGTCCGGCGTCCAGACGATGCCGGAGCTTTTCAGCGCCGAAGAATAATTGAATCCGGGCTCGGTGCCCGCCTTGCGGCCGACGACGCCCCAGAGATCGGGCCCGATCCGGTTTCCGGCGCCCTTGGCATCGCTATGGCACATGGCGCAGCGGTTGAAGACGTCCTTGCCCTTGGCGGCATCGCCGGATGCGAATGCGGGCCCTGCCAGCAATGCCGAAGCGATCGCGACGCAGGCCGTCCGTCTCAGAGCGCGAACCATGCAAAAATCCTCAGCGTGTCGTTGTCCGAGG
>DATIZS010000098.1:0-2126 GCA_035516955.1 Rhizomicrobium sp. | reverse complement strand
CCGGGCGGATTGGCGCCGCCGCCTTTGTAACCATGGGCATAGGACGCATAGAACATGCTCTGATCGGTGAAATCGAGCTTGGGCGTCCAGGTCAGGTTGGCGCGGCCCGTGAGCTCGCGCCATTCCTGATCGATGATGCTGGCCACGGGAAGCCCCTCGCCCGCATCGAGCGCCCAGCTCGGAATGACGACGAAATGCTTCTTGTCGTCGGTATAGCGCAAGCCTCCGGTGAGTTTCAGATCGGGCGTGAAATTGTAATAGAGCTCGCCGAATCCGGCCCATGAGGAGAGGCTGTAGGGATTTTCGCTGCGGAAATAATTGTGGCCGTTGCCGTTGATCTGCGAAAGCGGATTGGGGTCGACATAGGCGCAACCGAGCCCGAGGAAGGATTGGGCGAGAAGCGCCGCGCTCGCGGGCTGCGGTCCGCAGGAATTGGCGATGGATGCATCGAAGGGAATGTGGGGCGCATCCGCCGGAAGATCGGATCCGCCGCCGAATCCCCAATTGATGAACTCCGTCTCCAGCGAAACGACGTTGGCGAAGACGTCGTAATCCTCCAGCGTCCGGTATTTCATGTAGTTCGCGCCCGCGACGAAATTCAGCGGACCCGAATAATTCGATTGCAGCCGCACTTCCTGATAGAACTGGTGCGCGCTTTCCTGCGACACGTCCTCGCTGACCAGCCGGTCGGAGCATCCGAGCTGCGGATCGCAAAACTGGCCGTCCTGGCCCACCAGCGTCTCTCCGCCCGGATCGATGAAAAAGCCCGGCTTGGTGTCGAAGCGGTCGAAATCTTCGGTCGAATAGAGCGAGTCCCTGTTATAGCCGGTCTGCGAGGTGAGCGTCAGTTCCGCCGTCACCGCGAAATCGACGTTGAATTCGTAGGTGTCGTTGCGCGCCGAATAATGCGGCTCGATGAGCGAATCGATGACGCGCAAATTTCGCGACTGGAACGTGCTCGAATAGGGATCGGCATAGGGCACGATATAGCCCTGGAACACGTCGAGCGCCGCGATGAAGGGATTGGCGCCCGCGTTCGGCGTCTCGAACGCCGTGGCCGCATAAAGCGAGGTCGGCTTGCAGCCCTGCGACAGCCACATCGCGCCGAGGTTCGTGTCGTAATCGGGAATTTGCGGGCCCGCGGGTCCGTCGACGACGCTGGGTCCCGGATCCTTTTCGCAAAGCTGCTTGCCCGAGCGCAGCCGGTCGTCGTCTTCCTGGAAATGTTCCCAGATGGCGGTCGCCGTCAGGCTTTCGAGCGGATGGATCAGCAGCGATACGCGCGACGACCACAAATCGCGGCCGTCGGTCGATTGGTGCGTCTCTTCGTTGAACGAATAGCCGTTGCGCTTGGTCCATTCGCCGGCCACGCGCAGATCGAGCTCGTCGCTCAGAATGGGGATGTTGACCATGCCCTCGTAGCGGCGATTGGTGAAATTGCCCCAGTCGGCCGATGCCATCGCCTCGAAATGATCGGTGGGCTTTGCGGAAATCACGTTGACGACGCCCGCCGTCGCGTTGCGGCCGTAAAGCGTTCCTTGCGGTCCGCGCAGCACTTCGACCTGGCTCACGTCATAGAATTCCTGTTCGAAGAAATGATTGCGCAGGAACGGCACGTCGTTGAACGACACGGCGACCGCGGGATCGGTCGTCACCGAGATCGCCTGCGTGCCGATGCCGCGGATTTCGATGTTGTAGCCTGTGAAATTGGTTTTGCTGAATGTGAGGTTCGGCACTTCCTTCACCAGATCGGGTCCGCCCGCGATCTGGCGGGAGGTAAGCTGCTCCTGCGACAGCGCCGTGATGGCGATGGGAACCGTCTGGATGTCGCCCTTGATCTTGGAAGACGTGACGACGATGGTTTCCACATTCGCGGCGGACGCGGCCGCGACCTGTATCGGCGCCGCAGTCCTGACGGGCAGGCTCGCGCGGACGCCGTCGCCGGCGCGCACGATGGCGATCGCGCCCGAAACATGCTGCGTCATGAAGCCGGTGCCGGAAAGAATCCGCGACAGCGCCACATCCGCCGTGAGTTCGCCCTGCACCCCGGCCGTGCGCGCGTTCTTCATTTCGTCGTCGGGATACATGAGCTGCACATTGGCCTGGCGCGCATAGGAATCGAGCGC
>DATIZS010000097.1:0-5992 GCA_035516955.1 Rhizomicrobium sp. | reverse complement strand
TGGCGCGGATCGGAATAGGTGCGGTTGCTGATCTCCGTGAGCGGCACGGGAATCGCGTTGATGTCCTCGCGGAATTTCGACGGCGGCAGAGGCTTCGTCGAATCGTGGACGAGATAGCCGCCGGGATCGATGGAGGCCACGTCCTTGTCCCAGGTCTGCGGGTTCATCGCGACCATCAAATCGACGCCGCCGCGGCGGCCGAGCCAGTCTTCGCCCGACACGCGCACTTCGTACCAGGTGGGCAGGCCCTGAATGTTGGACGGGAAGATGTTGCGCGATGCCACCGGCACGCCCATGCGCAGGATGCATTTGGCGAACAATTCGTTCGCGCTCGCCGAGCCCGAACCGTTCACGTTCGCGAACTTCACGACGAAATCGTTGGTGGCTTCTATCGCCCGCATGCCTGTGCCGTTTCCAGATAGAATTTCTTCATGTCCCAGGCGCCCGTGGGGCAGCGCTCGGCGCAAAGCCCGCAATGCAGGCAGACGTCTTCGTCCTTCACCATCACGCGGCCGGTTTTGAGACCGTCAGCCACGTAAAGATCCTGCGTCGTGTCCGGCGCGGGCGCCATCAGCATTTGACGCAAATCCGGTTCCGGCGCATTCGGCGTGAAGGTGATGCAATCCATCGGGCAGATATCGACGCAGGCGTCGCATTCGATGCAGAGCTTGGATTCGAACACGGTTTCGATGTCGCAATTCAGGCAGCGCTGCGCTTCCTTGAAAGCGAGTTGCACATCGAAGCCCAATTCCACTTCCACATTCACATTGCGCAGCGTGATTTCCTTCGGCGCATGCGGCACCTTGAAGCGAAGATCGAGCGACACGTCATTGTCGTAAGACCATTCGTGGATGCCCATCTTCTGGCTCGACAGATTCACATGCGCCGGCGGCCGCAAGGCCACGTCTTTTCCGTTGCACAGAAGATCGATGGAGATCGCCGCGTCATGGCCATGCGCCACGGCCCAGATGATGTTCTTCGGCCCGAACGCCGCATCGCCGCCGAAAAAGATCTTCGGATTGGTCGATTGCATCGTGGCGGGATTGACCTTGGGCATATCCCATTTGTCGAATTCGATGCCGATGTCGCGCTCGATCCAGGGAAAAGCGTTTTCCTGACCGACGGCCACCAGAACGTCGTCGCATTCGAAATGCACATCCGGCTCGCCGGTGGGCACGAGATTGCGCCGGCCCTTTTCGTCGCGCTCGGCCTTGACCTTTTCGAACAACACGCCGGTCAGCTTGCCGTTCGCGAGCGTGAACTCCTTGGGCACCAGGAAATTGTGGATCGGGATGCCTTCATGCATCGCGTCCTCTTTTTCCCAAGGCGATGCCTTCATCTCCTCGAAACCGGAACGCACGACGACCTTCACGTCGTCGCCGCCAAGGCGCCGCGAGGTACGGCAGCAATCCATCGCCGTGTTGCCGCCGCCCAGCACGATCACGCGCTTGCCGATCTTGTCGATATGGCCGAAGGAGACGCTGGACAGCCAGTCGATGCCGATATGGATATTCGCGGCGGCTTCCTTCCGCCCCGGAATCTCCAGATCGCGCCCGCGCGGCGCACCGCAGCCCACGAAGATCGCGTCGTAATTCTCCGTGAGCAGAGCCTTCAAAGAATCGATGCGGCTCCCGAAGCGCGTCTCGGGCTTGAGATCGAGGATGTAATTGCATTCCTCGTCCAGCACGCGCTCGGGCAGCCGGAATTTCGGGATCTGCGTGCGCATCATGCCGCCCGCGAAGGGATCGGCATCGTAGATCACGCATTCATAGCCGAGCGGCAGAAGATCGCGCGCCACCGTGAGCGAGGCGGGCCCGGCGCCGATCAGCGCAATGCGTTTTCCGTTTTTCTTGGCGGCGGGTTTGGGCAGAAGCGTGCTGATATCGCCGCGATTGTCGGCGGCGACCCGCTTCAGCCGGCAGATCGCGACCGGCTCGTCTTCCACGCGTCCGCGCCTGCACGCCGGTTCGCAAGGCCGGTCGCAGGTGCGCCCCAGCACGCCGGGAAACACATTCGATTTCCAGTTGATCATATAGGCGTCGGTGTAGCGGCCCTCCGCGATCAGGCGGATATATTCGGGCACCGGCGTATGCGCCGGACATGCCCATTGGCAATCCACGACCTTATGGAAGTAATCGGGGCCGCTCGTATCGGTCGGCGCCATGCCGGTGGGGGTACGTTCGGCGAGCAATTGCCCGTCTGCCGAATCAGGACTCATGTGCTGTTTGCTACTCGCCTTCGCCTTCTTGAACGGGAGCGTTTCGCGCGCCTCTCTGCCTTGTGCGGGCGGCAGTTATAGCGGCGAGCCCGGTGCGTTTCCCCTTGTTTTTTCATCATAACCGGGGCTCGTTTGGGCGCAACCGCGAGGGCGTCGCGGGCTTAACACCCTGTTGCCGTCGGGGGTATGAGTGTAAGGCGCTGATTTCATTCGCTTTTGGAGACGATCTTGGATATCCAGCTGACCGACGACCAGCGCGCCATCGAGGAAAACGTCGCGAAGATTTGTGCGGCCTTCGGCGACGATTACTGGACGGAATGCGACCAGACCCCCCGTTTTCCGGAGGAATTCTATCGCGCCATGGCCGATGGCGGCTGGTTGGGAATCACCATGCCGGCCGAACTGGGGGGAGCAGGGCTGGGCGTCACCGAAGCCGCGATCATGATGCATCAGGTGGCGAAGGGCGGCGGCGGCTTCGCGGCATCCTCCACCATCCATCTCAATCTCTTCGGGCCGCATGCGATCGTCGTGCACGGCACGGCGGAACAGAAGAAGCGCTGGCTCGTGCCGCTGATGGAGGGGCGCGAGAAGGCCTGCTTCGGCGTGACGGAACCGAATGCGGGCCTGGACACGACCTCGATCGAAACCTTCGCGCGGCGCACCAACGAAGGCTATGTCGTGCGCGGCCGCAAGATCTGGACCACCACCGCGCAGGTCGCCGATAAAATCCTTCTGCTCACGCGCACCACGCCGAAAGCCGAATGCAAGAAATCCACCGACGGCATGACGCTGTTCTATACCGATCTCAATCGCGAAAAAGTGGAAGTGCGCCGCATCCCGAAAATGGGCCGCGCGGCGGTGGATTCCAACACCGTCTTCATCGACGATCTTTTCGTGCCCGATGAAGACCGCGTGGGCGAGGAGGGCAAGGGCTTCCGCTATCTGCTCGACAGTCTCAATCCCGAGCGCATCCTGATCGGCATCGAAGCGGTGGGCATCGGGCGTGATGCGTTGCAACGCGCGGCGGCTTATGCGCGCGAACGCGTCGTGTTCGGGCGGCCGATCGGCCAGAACCAGGGCATCCAGCATCCGCTCGCGGAAAACTGGGCCTATCTCGAAAGCGCCTATTGGATGTGTTTGCGCGCGGCCTCGCTCTACGATTCCAAAGAGCCTTGCGGCGCCGAAGCCAATGCCGCCAAATTCCTCGGCGCGCGCGCGGCCTTCGATGCGACGACACGCGCGGTCCTCACCTATGGCGGCATGGGCTATGCCAAGGAATATCAGGTCGAGCGCCTCTTCCGCGAATCCATCCTCAACCGCATCGTGCCGGTGACGGAGCAGATGATATTGTCCTTCATCGCGGAGAACGTGCTCGATCTGCCGAAATCCTATTGAGGGCCGCCTATGGACCGCCTGATCGCCGGATACCGCGAATTCCGCAAAAGCCGCTGGCCCGCCGAACGCGCCCGTTTCGCCGATCTCGCAGCCCACGGCCAGCGCCCGCGCGCGCTCGTCATCGCCTGCAGCGATTCCAGAGCCGATCCCGCGACGATCTTCAACGCGAGTCCGGGCGAATTGTTCGTCATCCGCAATGTGGCGGCGATCGTGCCGCCCTACGAAATCGACACCTCGCATCACGGCACGAGTGCGGCCATCGCCTTTGCCGTGCTCAATCTCAACATCTCCGACATCCTCGTCATGGGCCATGCGCAATGCGGCGGCGTGGCGGCGGCGCTCGATCATTCCATCGCCGAAGGCGTGCCGTTCCTTCGAAGCTGGATCGATCTTCTCGAGCCCGCGGTGCGGGCGGTTTCGCGGCATGAGGACCGCCACACCGCGCTCGAGCGCGAAACCGTGAAGCTCTCGCTCGAACGGCTGATGGATTTTCCCTTCATCGCCGAGCGCGTGCGGGCGGGGGAGCTTGCGCTTCACGGCGCGCGCTTCGGCATCGCCGACGGCAAGCTCGAAATTCTGGATTCCAAAACCGCCGTATTCGTGACCATCGATTAGGACGAACGCCATGCCCGGTCTTTATTACGAACAATTCTCCGTCGGCCAGAAATTCGACCATCCCATCCGGCGCACGGTGACGGAAGCCGACAACGTCTTCTTCACCGCCATGACGCACAACCCCGCACAGCTTCATCTCGATGCGGAATATGCCAAGGCGAGCGAATTCGGCCAGCGCATCGTCAATTCGCTCTTCACGCTGGGACTGATGATCGGCATTTCGGTGGGCGAAACGACGCTGGGCACCACGGTCGCCAATCTCGGCATGGACGAGGTGCGCTTTCCCAAGCCGGTGTTCCACGGCGATACGCTGCGCGTCGAAACCGAAGTGCTGGAATTGCGCCAATCGAATTCGCGCCCCGAGAACGGCATCGTGATTTTCGTCCACCGCGCCTTCAACCAGCGCGATGAGCTTGTGGCGGTGTGCAAGCGCTCGGCGCTGATGCTGCGCAAAGTGTTCCACCCCGACGACCTCTTCAAGCCCGCGCCGAAAGCGCCCGCGAAGCCGAAGACCAAGGCGAAAGCGAAGCCAAAAGCCAAATCCAGAGCCCGTCGCTGAGGCATTGAAATCAGCATCAAGTGATGCTATATTTGATGCTTAAGGAGACAGCCATGCGCACGACGGTCACATTGGATGACGAGCTTCTCGACAAAGCCGAGCAGTACACGAGCATCAAGGAAAAATCCGCGTTGGTGAATGCGGCGCTCAAGGCGCTTGTGGAGCGTGAGGCAGCACGCAGGCTGGCCCGTTTGGGCGGGACCGAGCCGCAGTTTCGCGCGCCGCCCAGGCGCCGCTTCGGTAACCCGTGATTCTGGCCGATACCTCAGTCTGGGCCGATCATCTGCGCGCACAGCACAGCGCGCTGCAAAGCCTGCTCGATGCCGGCGAAATGTTCATGCATCCGTTCGTCATCGGCGAGCTATCGCTTGGGCATCTGAAAAATCGCGGCGGAATTCTTCGTGCCCTCAAGGAATTGCCGCGCGCGCCCACCGCACGCGATGAGGAAGTCTGGCATCTTATCGAAAGCCGGAATCTGGTCGCTGTCGGCATTGGTTACGTGGACGCGCATTTGCTGGCATCCGTGCGTCTCATACCGGGCCTCGGGTTATGGACGCGCGACAAGCGCCTGCACGCGGTGGCGGAACGGCTGGGGTTTGCAATCACACCCGACCGCAAGGCACGGCCATGATCCTGCGCTCGCTTCTCTTCGTGCCCGCCAACAGCGAGAAGAAACTCGCGAAGAGCAAATCCTCGCCCGCCGATGCGCTGATCCTCGATCTGGAGGATGCGGTGGCGGCCGCCAATCGGGCGAAAGCGCGCGCGTTGGCAATCGAATTCCTGAAGGAGAAACATCCGCAATCGATCTGGGTGCGCGTCAATCCGGTCGGCAGCGAGGATTACCGCAAGGATCTGGATGCGATCGCGCCGGCCGCGCCCGCCGGCCTCGTGATCCCCAAGCCCAATTCGCCCGCGACCTTGCAGATCGTCGATCGCGAGCTTTCCCGCTTCGATCCCAAGGGCAGAATCGAATTGCTGCCGGTCGCGACCGAAACGCCGCTGTCGGTGTTCACGCTGGGCGATTATGCGCGCGCCGAAATCCCGCGCCTCGCCGCGCTCACCTGGGGCGCGGAGGATTTGTCGGCGGCGCTCGGTGCCGCGGGCAATCGCGATGAAACCGGCGAATTCTATTTCACTTACAAAATGGTCCGTTCGCTCTGCCTGATCGCGGCGAAAGCGGCGGGCGTCGAGGCGCTCGAAACGCT
>DATIZS010000096.1:0-3701 GCA_035516955.1 Rhizomicrobium sp. | reverse complement strand
GGCTGCTTCTCCCAGCCGATCTTGAAATTGTGCAAGGACCGCTCGGCCTGCGCGCCCCAGTATTTGGAAGCATCCACTTCGATGGGTCCGAAGCTGTCGGTCTCGGTGCGGGTTTTGGTCATGCTTTTTCGCCCGTCCAGGGATTCAGAAGCGGGATTCCATAGTGCCGAAAGCCGCTGATGTCACGCGTGGCGACAACAGCATTATTCGCCGACGCAATCGCGGCGATCAGGGCGTCGGAATCGATCACGGGTTTGCCTGAGCGCCCGCGGCGGAGCGGCAGGATGGAGAGCGCGCGTGCCGCCATGCCTTCAAACGGCAATACCCGGCCCGCGAAATCGAAGGCAAAAATCTGCTCGATGCGTTCGGCCAGAATCGCGCGCCGCCGTCCATGCGGCATGATTTCCAGCCCGACCAGCATTTCGGCCTGGGAGATTACGGTCGTGAACAGTTCGGCGGAGGGTATGTCCGAAGCCCATGCCAGAACCGCTTCAGCGGGATGCGGCCTTGTTGGTTCGGACAGGACGTTTGTGTCGAGGATGATCATCTTCTTCGGCCCAGTCGCGTGCGAAGTCGGGGATGCGGCCCGGCCGGGAAGGACGCCGTTCGGGCAATTCCAGTTCGACCCCGCCAAGCGCCTTGAACCGCTCGTGAATACGCCGGAACAAATCCGCGCCGGTTTCTGCCTCGCCCGGCCTCGCGCCTTTCGTATGGACGCCGGATTTCAAAATCTCCCGCGCTTCCGCCTCCAGCGAGCGGCCATGATCGGCGGCCTGCTTGCGCAGGTCGCGTTTCACGCGTTCGTCAAGATTGCGGATCGTGATGCTAGCCATGCCGCAAATGTAATCATTGATTGCATTGATTGCAATCGGCCTATTTCTTCCGGAAAGAATCGAGGCTCACGACTTCGCCGGGCGCGGGTTTTTCGCTTTCCGCGGGCGGTGGCGGCTCCGGCGGGTTCTTGTCGGTCTTGACGGGAATGGCGGTCGGCATGGCGGCGGGCGGCTCGAGCGCGGTATCGTTCTCGGCGATTTGCGTGAATTGCAGCCCGAACTGCACGCCCGGATCGGCGAAGGCGGTGAGCGCCGCGAAGGGGATATGCAACGTCGCGGGCACCTTCTTGAATGTCAGCGTCACTTCGAAGAAATCGTCCTTCACCACCAGTCCCCAGAACTGGTGCTGCAGGATGATGGTCATCTCGTCGGGATATTGCTCGCGCAGGAAATCGGGAATGTCGACGCCGGCGAAATGCGTCTTGAAGGTGAGATAGAAATGGTGCGAGGCGATCAGGCCCTGCTTCTCCACCCGGCGCAAGGCATCGCGCACGACGCCGCGCAACGCCGCGTCCGTCAACGCCTGATAACCGATGTAGTCCTTCGCCATCCTTCCCGGCCGTTTTTTATCGCCCCACACTACGGGGCGCCCATCACATGTCAATTGCCGTTCGTGCTTGCGCGGCCCTTACATCCGTGTCAACTGTTGCGCCGGTTTCCGCGCCGGAGTTCCGGGCATGTCGCTTGCAGAAACAGCCGGTTTCCGCCCCGCAGCACCCGTGCCGCACACCCACGCGCCCACCACCTGGCGCTTCGTCCTGGATATCGCCCGCAATCCGATCGAGGCCTTCGGCGCCTTCGCCTATCGCGAACCTTACGTCTATAAGCGCTCCTGGATCCGCCACTTTCTTATGGTGAACGATCCCGACGGCGCCCGCCATGTGCTGCTCGACAACGCGGCCAATTACGTGAAAAGCGATCAGGTGCAGAAGCGCGTGCGCGCCATCGCGGGCAATGGGCTGCTCACGGCGGAAGGGCCGAGCTGGCGCTTTCAGCGGCGCACGGCCTCGCCGATGTTCCATGCGCGCATGGTGAATGGATTCGTACCGGTTTTCGCGCAAGCCGCGCAAGATTTGTGCGCGCGCTGGAGCGCGCTTCCCGACGGCGCGGAGATCGAGCTCGCCCAGGAGATGATGAAGCTCACCTTCGACATCATCTCGCGCACGATGTTCGCGGGCGAAGTCGCCATCGATTACGCCAGGCTCGCCCGGATGATGGAGCTTTATCTGGAGACGAAGGGCCGCATCGAGCTTGCCGACGTTCTGGGCGTGCCGGATTGGGTGCCCACGCCGAACCGCTTGCGTGTGCGCCCCGCGCTCGTGTTCATCCGCCGCGAATTGAACGGGCTGATCGCCCGCCGCCGCGAAAAGATCGCCGCCGGCACGGCGCCCCAGGATCTGCTCACATTGCTGCTCACCGCCGAAGATCCCGAGGAAGGCGCGCTCTTTTCCGACGCCGAAGTGTTCGACAATGTGGCCACCTTCATCTTCGCCGGTCACGAAACCACGGCCAATGCGCTGACCTGGACGTTTTATCTGCTCTCGCAGGCGCGCGAAGACGATGCGCGGCTGGCGCGCGAATGCGCCGATGTCCTGGGCGGCGCGAGCGCGAGCGCGGAAGATGCGGCCTCGTTGCCCTTCACCCGCGCGGTGATCGAGGAAGCGATGCGGCTTTATCCGCCGGCGCCGCTGCTGTCGCGCGATTCCATCGGTCCGGACAAGATCGGCCCGGTCGAAATCGAAGCCGATACCTCGGTGCTGATCGCGCCCTGGCTGTTGCATCGGCATCAGAAATTGTGGGAGGCGCCGGACTATTTCATGCCCGAACGCTTCCTGCCGGGCGCGCGGGAGAAAATTCACCGTTTCGCCTATCTGCCGTTCGGCGCGGGCCCGCGCATCTGCATCGGCATGGGCTTCGCGCTGCAGGAAGCGATCGTAATTCTGTCCACCATCGCGCAACGCTTCCGGCTTGAGCTTGCGCCGAACTTCCGCGTCGAGCCGCAGGCGCGCATCACGCTGCGGCCGAAATACGGGATGAAGATGCGGGTGTTCCGGCGTTAGCCATCAAACACAGCTGTCATGGCCCGCGAATGCGGGCCACCCAGTTCTCGCATCTCAAATTGTGCAGAATCCAACTGGGTGGCCCGCATTCGCGGGCCATGACAATTATGTTGTTTCGAGATTAGTACAGAACCGGCAACATCTCCGGCGAATAGGCCTTCAACTGATCGAGGTGACCCGCGCGGATTTTCGCGGGCCAGTCGGGATTGGCGATCAGCGCGCGGCCGATGGCGATCATGTCAAAATCGCCGCGCTCCATCATTTCGAGCAGCCGGCCGATGCCGGAAATCTCCGCGCCCTTCTGCACGAAGGCGTTGATGAAATCGTCGTTCAAGCTGACCGAGCCCACGCTCATCGTGGGCAATCCGGTGATCTTCTTCGTCCAGCCAGCCAGATTCAGGTCCGATCCGGTTTCGGGGAATTCCGCCACCCAGAAGCGCCGTGTCGAGCAATGGAACATGTCGACGCCCGCTTTCACCATCGGCATGAGAAAGGTTTCAAGCTCGGCGGGCGTCGTCGTGAGCCTCGCGGAAAAATCCTGCTGTTTCCATTGCGAGAAGCGCAAGCTGATCGGGAAATCGGGGCCGACCGCCGCGCGCACCGCCGCCACGATCTCGCAGGCGAAACGCGTGCGCTTCTCGATCGAGCCGCCATAGGCATCGCCGCGCTGATTTGTGCCTTCCCAGAAGAACTCGTCGATGATGTAGCCATGCGCGCCATGGATTTCGACGCCATCGAATCCCAAAGCCTTCGCGTAACCTGCGCTCTTCGCAAAGCCCGCGACCACGCCATCGATCTGCGCTTGCGT
>DATIZS010000095.1:0-4054 GCA_035516955.1 Rhizomicrobium sp. | reverse complement strand
GTGACGAGCGCGATGTTTTCGCGCAAGGAGGCGAGCGTCACGTCGCGGATGTCCTGCCCGTCGATGCTGACCGTGCCGCCGTCGGCGTCGTGAAAGCGCAGCAGCAGGTTGAACAACGTCGTCTTGCCGGCCCCCGAAGGTCCCACCAGCGCGATCTTCTGGCCCGGACGCGCTTCGAGGGTGACGTGGTCCAGCGCCTGCCCGTCCGATGTGTAGCCGAAATCGACATTGTCGAAACAAACCGTGCCGCCCTCGCGCACGACGAGCGGCGTGGCATTCGGGCGATCGGCGATTTCGGGCCGCGCGTCGATCACGGCGAAGATGCGGTTGGCCGCCGCCAGGCCCTCGGTCGAAACGGTCTGGAGCTGGCTCAGATTGCGCACCGGCTGCTGGGCCAGAAGCATGGCCGCGAGGAACGCGAAGAACTGATTGATCGCGAGCATGTTGTGCAGGCTCATATAGCCCGCGATGGCAAAGGTCAGCGACGCCGCCACGCCGCCGATGAAATCGGTGGAGGGCACGGCCGCGGCGCGCGCGCGAACCGCGCGCAGAAGATAACGCAGGCGCTTGTCGATGCGCGTCTGCGCCAATTGGGTGGCGTGGTCTTCGAGATTGTAGGCCTTGATGATGCGCCGGCCCGTCAGCGCCTCGGTGAGCGATTTCGAAAGCGTCCCGGTCTCCTCCATTCCCCGCGTGGAGGCCTTGCGCAGCGAGCGGCTGATCTTGTCGATCACCCACACCACCGGCGGCAACAGGAAAAGCGAAATCAGCGAGAGCTGCCAGCTGTTCCACACCATCACCACGAGCATGGCGACGAGCGTGAGGATCTCGCGGCCCATGGCGAGGATGCCGCGCGTGATGGCGTTGCGCAGCAAGGACGTGTCGTAGAGGAATTTGGAGATCATGTCGGAGGAATGCACGGCGTTGAGCCCGCCGATGTCGAGCCTGATCTGGCTTTTGAACATGTCGCGCTGGATATCGGCGCTGATGCGTTCGGCGATGGTGTTGGTGATGGATTGCTCGCCGAAGCTCGCAAAAGCGCGCACGATGATCACCGCCATGTATTCCAGCGGGATCTTGATGAATTCGTCGGCGTGCTTGAGCATGAACACGCGCTTGATCGCGGGATTGATGAGCCCCGCCATCAACCCGGCCATCGCCGCCGATACGATCATGCAGAGGATTCCCGCCGCCAGAAGCCCCCAGCGGTTGCCCACATAGTCGCGCAGAAGCCGGGTGACGACGGGCCAGTCTCCGCGGTCGCGGGCCGCCTGCGCCGGTTTTGCGGTGAGGATTTCGGAACGGACTGCCATGGACGGCCCCTCTAGCATGGGCCGCGCGGAAGCGCGAATGGTTAAGACCGTTCCGGCTCCATCAGCCGGTGGAGGTGGACGACAAAATAGCGCATTTGCGCGTTGTCCACCGTGGCCTGCGCGGCGGCCTTCCAGGCATCATAGGCGGATTTGTAATTCGGATAGATGCCCACGATGTGGAGCTTGGAAAGGTCCTTGAATTCGGTTCCCTGGGGCGTCGTCAGTTCGCCGCCGAAGACGAGATGGAGAAGCTGGTTGCTCATGGAAGGGTCTTGAGTTTGTCCAACAGTTTTTCGTGGAGCCGCGCGCCGGCCGCGACGACCGAATGCTGATACGGCGCCGCCCCGTTATAGCGCAAATCGAATCCGCGCGCGTCGCTGACGCGTCCGCCCGCCTCACGCACGATGATGTCGCCCGCCGCCAGGTCCCAGTCATGCTTGGCCGAAAGCGAGAGCATGGCGTCGAACTGGCCGGCCGCCACCAGCGCCATGCGATAGGCGATGGAGCTTCGCTGCTCGACCTGCATGGCGGGCCAGGGCGCCTTCTTCCGGCTTTGCTCCTCGAAGGTGGATTTTGTGGCGAGCATCCGGCAGCCTTCGATCTCGCCTTGCGCGCTCACATGGATGGAATCGCCGTTGAGCGTGGCGCCCTTTCCCTCCGCCGCCGCGAAACATTCCTCGGTCACGGGATTGAACACCACGCCCGCGCGCGGCCGTCCGTCGCGCACGATGGCGATCGCGATCGTGAATTGTGGCTTGCCGCGCAGGAAGGCGATGGTGCCGTCGATGGGATCGACGATGAAGACGTTCCTGGCGGCGAGCCTGGAAGGATCGTCCTCGGTCTCTTCCGAAAGCCAGCCGTAATCGGGCCGCGCGCCGCGCAATGTCGTGGAGAGAAAGCGGTCCACCGCCAGATCGGCCTCGGTCACCGGCTCGCCCGCGCCCTTGTCCCATTGCAGGAACCGGCCGCCGTAGAATTGCCGCGCAATCGCGCCCGCGCGCTTGGCTGCGTCCACGATCAGATCGAGATCAGGCTCCGGCAAGGGTCATGCCTTCGATGCGCAAGGTGGGCGCATTGGTGCCGTAGCGGAATACGAGATCGTTGGCGGGCGCGAGATTGAGGAACATGTCCTTCAGATTGCCAGCCACTGTCACGCCCGATACGGGATAGGCGATCTTGCCGTTTTCGATCCAGAAGCCCGTGGCGCCTCGACTGTAATCGCCCGTCACCGCATTGACGCCGAAACCCATCAGTTCGGTGACGTAGAAACCTTCCTTGATGCCGGTCATCAATTCGGCGGGCGTGATCTCTCCGGGCTCCATGTAGAGATTGGTCGAGGAGGGCGAGGGCGGCCCGCCCGTGCCGCGCGCGGCATGACCGGTCGTGGTGAGCCCGAGCTGCTTGGCGCTGGCGCAATCGAGGAACCAGGTCTGCAACACGCCGTTCTCGATCACCGCCATGCGCCGGTTGGCGACGCCTTCGCCGTCGAACGGCTTCGAGCGCAGCCCGCGCATGCGATGGGGATCGTCGACGATGCCGATCCCGGGCGCGAACACCCTTTCGCCCATGCGGTCCTTGAGAAAGGAGACGCCGCGGGCGATGGAGGCGCCCGAAACGGCGCCGGCAAAATGTCCGACGATCCCTGCGCTCACCCGCGGGTCGTAGACCACCGGCATCGCCGCCGATTTCGCCTTCTTCGGATGAAGCCGCGCCACCGTGCGTTCGCCCGCGCGCCTGCCGACCGCCTCGGCCGCTTCGAGATCGGCGGCATGACGCGCGCTTGCGCTCTCGTAATCGCGCTCCATGGCCGTGCTTTCGCCGGCCAAGACCGCCACGCCGATGGAGTGGCTCGTCGCGGCATAGCGGCCGAAGAATCCGGTCGAGGTGGCAAGCGCGATGGCCGAGCGCGAGAAGCTCGCGCCGCCGCCTTCGGAATTGGTGATGCCCGGCACGGCCATGGCCGCGCCTTCGACGCCCTTGGCGAGTTCGATCAGCCGTTCGGCGGATGGCTCGTTCGCGTCTTCGATATCGAGCGCGGGAAACGATTTCGCGAGCAGCCCCGCCGGCGCAAGGCCGGCGAATTTGTCTTCCGGCGCGAGCTTGGCCATCGCCACCGCGCGTTCGGGCAATTCGGCAAGTCCCGCTTTCGTCAGATCGGTCGAGGAGACGAACGCCACCCGCTCGCCCACGAAGACGCGAAGTCCCAGATCGGCGCTCTCGGCGCGCTCGACATCCTCGAGCTTGCCCAGCCGGTAGGAGACGCTCGCCGAGACGCTTTCGGCCACGAGCGCATCGGCCGCATCGGCGCCGGCGGCGCGCGCGGCCTCGATCAGCGAATGGAGAATGTCCTGCGGGTCGGGTTTTCTGGGCACTCCCTAAGAAGCCACAGCGTTCGGCACGAAGGCAAGCCACAGGACCGCGACAATCCCGACGATGTAGGCGATCCAGGTGAAGATCATGCCGACGAAGCGCCAGGTCGACGGCCCGGTGCTGCCGGAAAGCCCGATGGCGTGCAGGATGCGCCCGAGCGTCAACGGAATGCCCACCGCATGCGTCAGCCAGAACGAGGCGCCCAGCGGCAGCATGGCGAGCATCAAAAGCAATCCCATGGGCACGTATTCGGCGTTGTTGGCATGGGCCCTGAGCGGCGCGGCCATTTCGGGCTTTCCCCCGTCGCCGATGACGACTTGCGTCTTGACGCGGGCGCGCACCACGAGAATGCTCAGAATGAGCATAATCAA
>DATIZS010000094.1:0-5091 GCA_035516955.1 Rhizomicrobium sp. | reverse complement strand
CGTTCCATCTTGTTCATGGCGCCATTCTATCCGAGCTCCGGTTCAAAACAAATCGCCCTGTTTGGCGGGATCGCGCGGTTTGCGCGGGGCGTGCGCGCCGCCCGCGATTGCCGATTTTTCACCATCGGCGAAGGTGAGCGTGAGCGCTTCGCCGGATTTGACCGACGCGGCGCGCCGGCGGATCGCCCCGCCCTCGCCGCGCACCAGCACGAAGCCGCGCTCCAGCACGGCCTTGTAGGACACGCTGTCGAGAATGCGGCCAGCATTTTCCAGACGCTTGCGCTCGCTCGCGAGCAATGCGCGATGGCAGCGCTCCATGCGATGCGCGAGTGCTTTGACGTTTTCGCGATTGGCGCGGATGCGATCGCGAAGAGGTTTCGGGCGCAGCAGCGTCGCGGTTTCGGCGAAGGCGCGCCGGTGCTCTTGAAGATTGCGGCGCAGAGCGTGACCGAGGCGTTCGGACGCTACATCGAGGCGCTGGCGCGACGCGGCAAACAATTGATCGGCGCGGGGCAGCGCGCGCGCGACGTTTTGCAGATTGCGGCGGCGCTCGCGTACTGCGCGTGTGATTGAGCCCAATTGGCGGCGCTCGAGATCGAGCACTTGTTGCATCAATTCGCTGCGCACCGGCACGGCGATTTCGGCGGCAGCGGTGGGCGTCGGAGCACGCCGGTCGGAGGCGAAATCGATCAGCGTCGTATCGGTTTCGTGACCGACGGCGGAGATTAGCGGGATTGCGCTTGCCGCTGCAGCGCGCACCACAATTTCTTCGTTGAACGCCATCAGATCTTCGATGGAGCCGCCTCCGCGCGCGACGATCAGCAAATCCGGGCGCGGGATCGCGCCGGCCTTCGTCAATGCATTGAAGCCTTGAATGGCGGCTGCGATTTCGCCTGCCGCTTTCTCACCTTGCACATTCGCCGGCCAGAGCAGCACACGGCGCGGGAAGCGTTCGTTCAGGCGATGCATGATGTCGCGGATCACGGCGCCCGTGGGCGATGTGACGACACCAATTACATCCGGCAGAAACGGCAATTTCTTCTTGCGCGCTTCGGCGAACAATCCTTCGGCAGCGAGCTTCTTCTTGCGCTCCTCCAGCATCGCCATCAGCGCGCCGAGGCCGGCCAGTTCAATCTGCTCGACGATGATCTGGTAGCGCGAGGAACCGGGATAGGTGGTGATGCGGCCCGTGCAGACGACTTCCAGTCCGGCCTCTGGCTTGAGCCGCAGCGTGCGCGCGGTCTGCTTCCAGATGATGGCGTTCAAGACCGCCTTGTCGTCCTTCAGGTCGAAATAGATGTGGCCGGAAGCCGCCAGCTTCAACCCGCTCACCTCGCCCCGCACGCGCACGAAGGGGAAGGCGTCTTCCACCGTGCGCTTGAGCAGGCCCGCGATCTCGCTGACGCTGAATTCGGGGAGGTTGGGGAGTGGCGCTTCGGACATGATTCGATGATATAGGAAGCAAATCAGGAATGGAGCGGGATTTGAACGTTCTTCTTATCGGTTCCGGCGGCCGGGAACACGCGCTGGCCTGGGCGCTTTCGGCGAGCCCGCTGGTCACGAAGCTCTATTGCGCGCCGGGCAATGCGGGGATCGCGGATGTCGCTGAATGCGTCGCGATTGGGGCGACCGACATCGGCAGGATCGTCGCTTTTGCACAGGAAAAAAAGATCAGCTTCGTGGTGATCGGGCCGGAGGCGCCGCTCGTGGCGGGGCTCTGGGACCGGCTGGAAGCGGCCGGCATCAAGGCGCTGGGTCCGAGTGCGGCGGGCGCGGTGCTGGAGGGCTCCAAGGGATTCGTGAAAGACCTCTGCGCGGCGAATAACATCCCGACCGCCGCCTACAAGCGCTTCCGCGAAGCGGCGCCTGCGAAGAAATTCGCCGAGACGCTCGGCCTGCCGGTTGTGATTAAGGCGGACGGCTTGGCGGCGGGAAAAGGCGTCATCATTCCCGAGACGCGCCAAGATTGCGACCGCGCCATCGATTACATGTTCCAAGGCGCGTTCGGCGCGGCGGGCGCGGAGATCGTCATCGAAGAATTCCTCGAAGGCGAGGAAGCGAGCTTCTTCGTGCTCACCGATGGCGAACACGCGCTGCCGCTTGCCGGCGCGCAGGATCACAAGCGCGTTTTCGACGGCGACAAGGGGCCGAACACCGGAGGCATGGGTGCATACTCACCCGCGCCGGTTTTGACCGATGCGATTGCCGAACAAACCATGTCGTGCATCGTGAAGCCGACGATTGCCGCGATGGCTGCGCGCGGGATCCCTTATATGGGCGTGTTGTATGCCGGGCTGATGATCACGAAAGACGGGCCGAAGCTGATCGAATATAATTGCCGCTTCGGCGATCCGGAATGCCAGGTGCTGATGATGCGGTTGAAATCCGATCTCGCCACCGCGCTAATCGCGGCGCGCGACAAGCAATTGCATCATCTTGATCTGCGCTGGCGCGACGAGGCCGCGCTGACGGTGGTGATGGCGGCGAATGGTTATCCGGGCGATTACAAAAAGGGTTCGGAAATTCGCGGGCTCGAAAACGCGGCGAAGACCGAAGGCGTGCAGATTTTCCATGCGGGCACCGAGCGGCGCGGCGGAAAGCTGGTTGCGACCGGCGGGCGCGTGCTGAATGTCACCGCGCTCGGCCGTGACGTGGCGGAAGCGCAGGCGCGTGCTTACAGGGCTGTCGATAAGATCGACTGGCCGGGCGGCTTCTGCCGCCGCGACATCGGCTGGCGGGCCATCGGGCGCTAGACGGCCCGCCTGCATCCATACAAAATGCGTCAAACAACGGGAGCGAGCCCATGAGTTCGGCCGAAACGGAAGACCGCCAGGAAGCCTATTCCGGCACCAAGGAGGTGATCGAGGCGCATCGTTTCGATATGAAGAAGCTCGAGGCCTATCTCGCCGAACGCATCGAGGGATTCCAGACGCCGCTCGACGTGCGCCAGTTCAAGGGCGGGCAATCGAACCCGACTTACCAGCTCGTCACGCCGAACCGCAAATATGTGCTGCGCCGCAAGCCGCCGGGCAAATTGCTGCCGAGCGCGCATGCGGTGGATCGCGAATACCGCATCATCTCGGCACTCTATCCGACCGGATTTCCGGTGGCGAAGCCTTATCTGCTTTGCGAGGACGACAGCGTCATCGGCACGATATTCTACGTGATGGATTGCGTCGAGGGGCGCATCTATTGGGGGCCGCTCCTGCCCGACCAGACGCCGAAACAGCGTGGGCAGATCTACGACGCGATGAACGAAACCCTCGCGCGGCTGCACAATCTCGATTATCTGAAACTCGGCCTCGAAGATTACGGCAAGCCCGGCAATTATATCGCGCGCCAGATCTCGCGCTGGACCAAGCAATATCAATTGTCGGAAACCGTCAGCGTGCCCGAAATGAACAAGCTGATCGAATGGCTGCCCGAGCATCTGCCGCCCGGCGAGCGCACGTCCATCGTGCATGGCGATTATCGCCTCGACAATATGATTTTGCATCCGAGCGAGCCGAAGGTGCTGGCGGTGCTGGACTGGGAGCTTTCGACGATCGGCGATCCGCTCGCCGATTTCACCTATCACCTGATGCAATGGCAGATGCCGCAAGGCGGGAGCTCGGCGGGCACGACGACCTTGCTCGGTCACGATCTGAAGGCGCTGGGAATCCCCGAGCGCGACGAATATGTGGCGATGTATTGCCGGCGCACCAACCGCAGCGAAACCCCGAACATGGATTATTACGCGGCGTATAATTTCTTCCGGCTTGCCGGAATCCTGCAAGGCATCATCGGGCGCGTGCGCGACGGCACGGCAGCGAACACCAACGCATCGGCAAATCCCGACACCGTGAAGGCGCTCGCAGTCGCCGGCTGGTTCTATGCGCAACGGGCGGGAGCGGTGTGATGGCGACCTTGGTGCATGCCGGAATGCTGCTCGCCATGCCCGGCCGCGAGCCTCAGGCGAAACAGACCATCGCCATCGACAACGGGCGCGTGAGCGCGGTGACGGCGGGTTTTACCGCGCCCAAAGCGGACGACACGCTGATCGATCTGTCGGACCGCTTCGTGCTGCCGGGGTTGATCGATTGCCATGTGCATCTGACGGGCGAATTGGGCCCGCACTACAAGATGGACATGGTGGAAGAAGATCCGGAGGCCATCGCGCTGCATGCGGCGCGGCATGCGCGCGTGACGCTCGAGGCTGGCTTCACCACGGTGCGCGATCTGGGCGAAATCGGCGGCGCCGGCAAAGCCATTTTCGCACTCAAGGCGGCGGTGGCGAAAGGCTATGTGCCGGGCCCGCGCATCTTCGCGGCGGGCTCGATCATTTCGCCGACCGGTGGACACGGCATCACCTGCGGCTATCGCGACGACATCAACCTCCTGCTCGATGCCAGCGGCCGCGCCGACGGGGCCGACGGCTGCCGCCATGCCGTGCGCCGGCAGGTTTCGCGCGGCGCCGATTTCATCAAATTCGTGGCGACGGGCGGCGTGCTGACCGACACCGCCACGGGAACCGGCCAGCAATTCTTCGACGACGAATATGCGGCGATCGTCTCGACCGCCCATATGCTGGGGCGCAAGACGACGGCGCATGCCCATGGCGCGGACGGCATGAAGGCGGCGCTGAAGGCCGGCGTCGACGGTATCGAACACGGCACCTTCATGGACGGCGAAGTGATGGAGACGATGCTGAAGCGCGGCGTGTTTTATGTGCCGACCACGCTCGCCGGCACCACCGTCGCCGAATACGCGAGGACCGCCGATTTCTTGCCGCCCGCGATCCGCCAGAAGGCGCTGGAAAGTTGGGCCCCATATCGTCGACACGCTGCGCAAGAGCCATCAGGCGGGGTTGCGCATCGCCTTCGGCACCGACACGGCGGTTTCGCCGCATGGCGAGAATGCGCGCGAATTCCTGCTGATGGTTCAGGCCGGCATGACGCCGATGCAGGCGATCGCGGCGGCGACCGTCACGGCGGCCGAACATATCGGCCAGTCCGTCAGTCTCGGCACGCTCGAGCCGGGCAAGGCGGCCGATCTCATCGCCGCCGCCAAAAGCCCGCTCGACGACATCAAGCAATTGCTCGACGTGCGCTT
>DATIZS010000093.1:0-6133 GCA_035516955.1 Rhizomicrobium sp. | reverse complement strand
GCTGGCGCTGGCCGAGGCGGGAGCGGCCCATCAAATCATGGCGGGGTCGGGCCACATCGGAAAAATCCTGCTGGTTCCATGAGTTAGCCCGCATTATTGCGGGTTTTGGAAACGCAGAAAGAGCTTGGCTAAAACCCCTTGGTGGCGCTAAAACACCGGCCTTCCTCGAGCATTGCAACTCAGTCGAGCGAAGGGACGGGGTGAAAGCCTCGCCCGGGAAAGGAAAGACTTTATGGCCGCCGAAGCAAAACCCCTGATGCCCAAGGCCACCGCCGTTTGGCTGGTGGACAATACCGGCTTGTCGTTCGAGCAGATCGCCGATTTCTGCGGGCTGCATCCCCTCGAAGTGAAGGGCATCGCCGACGAGGACGTGGCCAAGGGCATCAAGGGCCAGGACCCGGTGGCGAGCGGCCAGCTCACCCGCGAGCAGATCGAGGCGGCCGAGAAGAACCCCAAGATGCGCCTCAAGATCGCCCCGCCCAAGCACAAGATCCCCGCCGTCAAGCTCAAGAAGGCGCCGCGCTACACGCCCGTCTCCAAGCGCCAGGACAAGCCCGACGCCGTCTACTGGATCCTGCGCAACCATCCCGAATTCACCGACGCCGATATCGTCAAGCTCATCGGCACCACCAAGGCGACGATCCAGAAGATCCGCGAGCGCTCGCACTGGAACGCGGCCAACATCAAGGCCGTCGATCCGGTGACGCTGGGGCTCTGCTCGCAGCTCGAACTCGATCTCGCCGTGCAGCGCGCCGCCGTCAAGCGCGAGCGCGCGATGAAGCGCGCAAGCGCGGGCGAAGCGCTGAAGCCCATCGAAGAGACGACGGCCGCGGAGCCGGAGCTGGAAAACGCGGCCGACGCCGGCGGCGAAGAATAATCACGCCGCTTCCGGCCCGCGCGGATCGAGCTCGAGGGCTGCGGGCGATGCCTGTTGCGGCAGGGGCGCGAAGGGTTCGCGGGTCTCGTCGGGCGGCGGCTCCTTCATGCGCATCCGCACGATGGTGAAGAGCGCGAGCGCCATATGCGTCGACGCCGTGACGAGAAAGAGCGCCTCGGTACCGGCGAGCGCCATCACGAACGCCGCGAAAGTGGGGCCGATCACGGCGGCGAGCGCATTGATGAGCAGCAGCGTCGCCGAAGCCTCGATGAAATCGGCGCGCGGCAGCCGGTCATTGGCGTGGGCCACCGACAATCCGTAAAGCGGCAGCACGACCGCGCCCAGAAGCGCCATCAATATCAGCGCGGTGGCCGGCCCGCGTCCGCCGAACCGGGCGAGCGCCACGCCGAGCACGGCGGCACCCAGGCAGATGGCGGCGATCAGCACGCGCCGGTCGGTGCGGTCGGACAACCGCCCTGCCGGCACCTGCATCAGCGCGCCGCCGAGCGTGAAGACGATCATGAAAAGCGCGAGCAACCCGTGCTTGAGCCCGTGGTTCTGCGCATAGAGGGGCGCCAGCGTCCACACCGCGCCATTGGCGAAACCCACGGCCGCGCATCCGGCGACCCCCACCGGCGCGATCTTGAAGATGCGCAAGGGCCGCATGCGCAATTCGCTCGGCGGCGAAGGCTGCGGCAGCCGCGTCAGCGCTACGGGAATGAGGCAGGCCGCGTAGAAGATCGCGGCGAGATTGAAGAGCTCGAAACTCTCCGGCGCGCCGGTCACGAAAAATCCCTGCCCGATGACGAGCCCGCCGTAATTCACCGCCATGTAGGAGGAGAAGACGAAGCCGCGCGTTTCATTGGTGGCGCGGTCGTTCAGCCAGCTTTCGATCGCCATGAAAAGACCGGCCGCCGCGAAACCGAAGAGCACGCGCGCGAGGATCCATGCCGTCACGTCCACCGCCATGGGCTGCAGCAGCGTGGACGTCGCCGCGATTCCCGCCGCGACCGAAAAGGTGCGGATATGGCCGATGCGGCGCAGGAGCCTCGGCCCCGCGTAACAGCCCAGAACGAACCCCCCATAATAGGCCGAACCGATGATGCCGATGGCGAGTTCGGAAAATCCGGCGAGATGGCCGCGCACGGGCGTCAGCGTCCCCAGAAGGCCGTTGCCCATGAGGAAAATCAGCGTCGAGAAAAGGATCGCCGCAATCGCGGTGATGTGCTGTCGCATGGGCCGACCTCGCCGGCTTGGCTAGCGCGCAACGCAGGCGCAAGTCAAAGCATCGCTGCTATGCGATATAGCGTACCAGCACCACGCCCAGGATCACCAGCACCAGAACGACGATCATGATGAGTTCCATGTAGCGTTCCAGGAAGATGCGCGCCTGCTCGCCGAAGAAATAGACGAGGATGCCTTCGAGCACGATGAAGCGCAGGCTCCGGGTGATCGCGGAATAGAGCATGAAGGAGGCGAAGGGCACGCTCGCCAGGCCAGAGGTGATGGTGACGAGCTTGTAGGGGATGGGCGTCAGCCCCTGCACGATGATGAGATAGGCGTGTTCGGTGTATTTGAGGCGCAGCGCCTGCACCTCGCTCATGGGAACGTGAAACAAATGTATCAGCCAGATGCCGGCCGTATCCCAGAACAGCGCGCCGATGGCATAACCGAGCATGCCGCCCACCACCGACCAGAGCGTGCACCACGCCGAGAGCGCGAAGGCGCGCTTGCGGTCGGCCAGCATCATGGGCAGCAGCATCACGTCCGGCGGCATCGGAAAGAACGACGCTTCCGCGAAGGCGAAACACGCCAGCGCCGCCCAGGCATGGCGGCCCTTCGCGTTCTCCATCATCCAGGCATAAATCTTACGTAGCGGCCCGTTGCCGGGTGCCCGCTCGGCCTTCTCTGACATTGGCGCTCCCTTTACGGAGCTTTCGTAGCAACGCAAGGAGCGCCGGTCAAAGCTTGCCGCTCGGATGGGCTTTGATTAGCTTCTCCGCCCGTCTTTCCATGCTTAAGACCGAAGAACCATGGCCCTCCGCAAGAAAGCCAAAGCGAAGAAACCCGCACGAAAGCCTGTTAAATCCGCGCGCAAGAAAAGCGCCAAGCACGCCAGGAAACCGGCGCCGCCCGCGCCCAGGCCGCGCAAATCGCGCGCGCGCAGGAATGCGGCCGCGCTGCCGCGGCGCGGGCCGCCTCTGAAGCCCGCGCTCGGGCGAAATCCGTATGAGACCGATCTTCCCCGCAACGCCGCCAATTATCAGCCGCTGACGCCGCTGACGTTTCTGGAGCGCGCGGCCTCGGTGTTTGGCGGCCGCACGGCCATCGTGCACGGCAAAAGCAAATATACCTATGGCGAGTTCTACGCGCGCGCGAGAAAGCTCGCGTCCGCGCTCGCTGGCCGCGGCCTCAAGCGCGGCGACACCGTCGCCGTCATGCTCGCCAATACGCCGCCGATGCTGGAGGCGCATTACGGCGTACCGATGGCGGGGGCCGTGCTCAACACGCTCAACACGCGCCTCGATGCGGCGGCGCTCGCCTTCATCCTCGATCACGGCGAAGCGAAACTGCTCATCACCGACCGCGAATTCGCGCCGGTGGTCAAAGAGACGCTGAAGCTCGCCAAGGCGAAGCCCTTCGTGATCGATTACGACGATCCCGAATTTCCGCAAACGGGCGAGAAGCTCGGCGCCATCGAATACGAGGATTTCATCGCCGGCGGCGATCCCGATTACGCCTGGAAATATCCCGACGACGAATGGGACGCGATTTCGCTCAATTACACGAGCGGCACGACGGGCAATCCGAAAGGCGTGGTGTTCCATCATCGGGGCGCCGCGCTGATGGGCTATGGCAATATCCTCGCCGCCAATATGCCGCGCCATCCCGTCTATCTCTGGACGCTGCCGATGTTCCATTGCAACGGCTGGTGTTTTCCGTGGTCGCTGTCGGTGGTGGCGGGAACCCATGTGTGCTTGCGCTGGGTGCGGGCGAAGCCGATCTTCGACGCCATCGCCGATCTGGGCGTGACCCATCTCTGCGGCGCGCCGATCGTGATGTCGACGCTCATCAACGCGAAGCCCGAAGAGCGGCGCGAGCTGCCCCATCGCGTGGAATTCATCACCGCGGCAGCCCCTCCGCCCGAAGCCGTGCTCGCCGGCATGGCGGATGCGGGCTTCAACGTCACACATGTCTACGGCCTGACCGAAACATACGGGCCCGCGGTCGTGAACGAATGGAAAGCGGATTGGGATGCGCTCGCCAAGCCCGCGCGCGCCGCCAAGAAAGCGCGTCAGGGCGTGCGCTATCACGCGCTCGATGCCTTGACCGTCATGGATCCCGAAACCATGGAGCCCACGCCCGCCGACGGCGAAACGCTGGGCGAAGTGATGTTCCGCGGCAATATCGTGATGAAAGGCTATCTGAAAAATCCCAAAGCGACGAAGGAGGCGTTCGCCGGCGGCTGGTTCCATTCCGGCGATCTCGGCGTGATGCATGAGGACGGCTATATCCAGCTCAAGGACCGCTCGAAGGACATCATCATTTCCGGCGGCGAGAATATTTCGTCCATCGAAGTGGAGGACACGCTTCTCAAGCACCCCGCCGTGATGTTCGCAGCCGTGGTGGCGCGGCCCGACGAGAAATGGGGCGAGACGCCTTGCGCCTTCGTCGAGCGCAAAGCGGGCCACGAGCATGTTTCGGCGGAGGACCTGATCGCCTGGTGCCGCGAGAACCTCGCGCACTACAAATGCCCGCGGCATGTGATGTTCGTGGAATTGCCCAAGACCTCGACCGGCAAGATCCAGAAATTCAAGCTGCGCGAGATGGCGAAGGCCGTGCCATGAGCGACGCGCGCGCCAGCCGATACGCACTCGCTTTCGTCTTCGTCACCATGTTCGTGGACACGGTGGGGCTCGGCATCATCATTCCGGTGACGCCGAAGATCATCGCGCAACTGACCGGCCAGGGCATGAGCGAGGCGGCGCGTTATGGCGGCTGGCTCTTCTTCGTCTATGCGCTGATGCAATTCCTGTTCGCGCCACTGATCGGAAATCTGAGCGACCGCTTCGGCAGGCGCCCGGTTCTGATCCTGGCGCTCACGGCGCTGAGCTTCGATTATCTCATCACCGGCCTCGCGCCCACGGTGTGGTGGCTGTTCGTGGGCCGCACGCTTTCGGGCATGGCGGGCGCCTCCTACACCACCGCCAACGCCTATATCGCCGATGTCAGCCCGCCGGAAAAACGCGCGGCGAATTTCGGGCTCGTGGGCGCGGCCTTCGGGCTCGGATTCATCGTGGGCCCCGCGATCGGCGGATTGCTCGGCGCCTTCGGGCCGCGTGTGCCCTTTTTTGTGTCGGCTGTGCTTGCGATCCTGAACGCGCTCTTCGGATTGCTCGTGCTGAAGGAATCGCTCGATCCCGCGCACCGGCGCAAATTCGAGCTGGCGCGCGCCAATCCGCTGGGCGCGCTCGGGCTGCTCAAGCGGTTTCCCGCCCTGTTCGGGCTTTTCGCGGTGGTCATCCTGATGCGGCTCGCGCACGACGCGAACCCCGCCGTCTTCACCTATTACACCATGCTCAAATTCGGCTGGACGATGCAGACCGTGGGCTGGGCGATGATGGTCATGGGCGCGCTCATCATGTTCGTCTATGGCGTGCTGACGCGCATCGTGATCCCGCGCATCGGCGAGGCGCGCGCCGTGATCTTCGGGCTCGTCGCGGGCGCGAGCGCGTTCGCGCTTTACGCCTTCGCCACGAAAGGCTGGCAGATGTTCGCCGGCATGGCGGTCTTCTCGCTCTGGGGGCTTTCCTCGCCCGCGCTCAACGCCATCATGTCGAGAATGGCGCCGCCCACCGAGCAGGGCGAATTGCAGGGCGTGCTCGCCTCGATCGGAAGCCTGACTTCGATCGCGGCGCCGCCGCTTCTGACCAATCTCTTCGGTTATTTCACGAGCGCGGCCGCGCCCGTCTATTTTCCGGGGGCCGCGTTTCTCGCAGGGAGCATTTTTCTCGTCGCCGCCGCCGCAACGTTTGCGCGCGCGCGCCCGCACGCGGCCTTGAGCCCGGCGGAGTGAAGCGTGTTACGGGATCAGTGGACGTCGCATCGCAGGCGTTCGAGTTCGTCCTTGATGCGGAGTTTTTGTTTCTTGAGGGCTGCGACCCGGTGTTCGTCCCAATCGGGATGGGTCATTTCGTTTTCGATGAGTTGTTGAAGTTTCTGATGTTTTTCGGTGAGCTCCTGAATATGCCCGTG
>DATIZS010000092.1:0-4833 GCA_035516955.1 Rhizomicrobium sp. | reverse complement strand
CGATCCGAGGCTCACCTAGCGGCATCTTGCGCGCGGGAAGCCCCGCCGTTACGCCTTTGGGGACGCGACATTCGAGGTTTCCATGGCTGGCGATATTCCCGAAGGTTTCTCGGCACTCAATTTTTTCGGCATCGGCTTCATCGATGTGAACGGCCCGCTTTACGGCAAGCGCGACGGAAAATATTTCCTGCTCGGCTTCCGCGTCGAGCCGCGCCATTGTAACCCCGCCAATATCTGCCATGGCGGCATGCTGATGACCTTTGCCGATATGCAGCTTCCCTTCGGTATCCGGCTGCAGGCCGATATCGATCCGGGTTTCCTGCCGACGGTGCATCTGAGCGCGGAGTTCCTCGCGCCCGCCCCGCTCGGCGCCTGGGTGGAGGGGCGCACCGAGGTGTTGCGCACCACGCGCAATCTCGCCTTCGCGCAATGCCTGGTGACGGCCGATGCGCTGCCGGTGCTGCGCGCAAGCGGGATTTTCAAGGTCGCATCCACCAAGGGCGACGTCGCGCCGCTCGAGCGCGTGCTCGGCAAGCTGCCATGAGCGAGGGCCCGCAGATCTCGGAGGAACGCTGGAAATTCCTGCGCGATGTGGCCGTGTTCGAATTCAAGCTTGCGCTCAACAACCTGCACAATTTCTTCCAGATCCCGATTTCGCTGGTGGTCGCCATCGTCGATCTCATCTTCAAGGGCGAAAGCGAGGGCGAACGTTTCTACAAATTCGTCGAGATGGGCCGCACCATCGACGATTCCATCGACATCTACAGCGTGATCGATCATCGCGAGCGCAGCCTCAACCGCGAATACACGGTCGATGCCGTGGTGAAGAAGCTCGAGGACGTGATCGTGCGCGAATACGAAAAGGGCGCAACGGCGGCGAGCGTCAAGACCGCGCTCGATCGCGCCATCGACGAAATGCAGGCCAAGGCCGGCGAGGGCCGCGCCCGCGCGGCGGAGGCGGTCAAATCCGCGGCCGACAAATTGCGCGAGAAGATGGAGCAGAAATAGATTTGGTTGTCATCCCGGCCGAGCGGAGCGAGAGCCGGGACCCACGGAGAAACGTCTGAGTAGGTCCCGGACAATGCGCTGGCGCGCATTTCCGGGATGACAACCTTTCCGATTATGCGCCCTCAAACCCCTCCAGCACATTCACCGCGATCTCTCCAATCGCATCGAGATTGTATCCACCTTCGAACAGGAACAGCGCCGGCTTGCCAAATTTCGCGATCCGCTCGCCCAGGCGCAGATAATCTTGCGCCTTCAATTTGAATTGCGAAATCGGATCGTGCTCGAAGGTGTCGAGCCCCAGCGAAACCAGAAGCACATCGGGACCGAACGTGTTCACGCGCGAAAGTGCCGTGTCGAGCGCGGGCGAATAATCGCTCCATGACGTGTAACGCGGCAGCGGCAGATTGAGATTGAAGCCTTCGCCGTTGCCTTCGCCGCGTTCATCCGCAAAGCCCAGATAATGCGGATAGGCGAAGCCCGGATCGGCATGGATGGATACGAACAAAACATCGGAACGGCCATAGAAGATCGTCTGCGTGCCGTTGCCGTGATGATAATCGACATCGAGGATCGCGGGCCGCAAATCCTTCGCCGCCAGCCAATCCGCCGCCATCGCCGCGTTGTTGAGATAGCAATAGCCGCCGAAGAGATCGCCGGCCGCATGATGGCCCGGCGGGCGGGTGAGTGCGAAGGCCGCGCCTTCGCCGCTGCGGATCGCCTCCGCCGCGCTCAGCGCGACGTTGGCGGCTGCGCGCGCGGCTTTCCATGTGCCTTTGGTGATGGCGGTCGCGGTATCGAAACTGTAGGAACCGAGCGCGGATTCGATATCGCCGGAGCGTCTTTCGCGCAGCGTGCGCGCAGGCCACACCGATGGCATCGCATCGCTTTCGCCATACGTCTTCGCCCATTCGCCATGCGCGCCTTCGAGGAATTTCACGAAACCCGCATCGTGCACGCGGAAGATCGCGTCATCGGGAAATTCGCGCGGAGGCAATACCGGCCCGAGCCTGCGCCGTTCGATCTCCGCCTTGACGCGTTCCGCGCGCTCCGGCCGCTCGACCGCGGGCGAAAGCGTGCCGCGCTCGAATTCCAGTTTCGGCGCATGTTCCAGATGCGCGGGCGAGTAGAAGGTTTTCATCGGCCCGTTTTATCCCGCCTGCAAGAGAATTGCACCGCCCACGATCACCGCCGCCGCGAGCCAGCGGCGAAAATTCATATGCTCGTGAAGCACGATCACGGCCAGGATCGCGCCGAAGAGCACGCTCGTTTCGCGCAAGGCCGCGAGTTGCGCCGTCGCGCCGAAACGGAAGGCGAGCATGGCCGCGCCATAGGTCGCGATCGCGAGAAGCCCGAGCAGAATGCCGAGCCGCCATTGCCGCTTGGCCTCGATCAGCACGGCGCGGCCGCGGATCGAGGGCGCCGTCACGCTCACCGAAAATCCGTGCGCCACGAAGAACCACAACACATAGGTGAGCGGATTTCCCGCCGCGCGCACGCCCGATGCGTCGATCAGCGTGTAACAGCCGATGGTGAAGCCGGTCGCCAGCGCATAGGCCAGACCTTCCGCGGCACCCTTGCTCGCGCGATGCGAGATGCCGATGGCGATGACGCCGCCGCAGACGAGCAGAATGCCCGCGATCTCGGCGGGCGCAGCATGTTCGCCTAGGATCACAATCGCGCCGAGCGCGGTGAAGAGCGGGCCCGTGCCGCGCGCCACCGGATAGACGGCGGAGAACGCCGCACTCTCGTAGGATTTGACCAGCAGCAATTCGTAAAGCGCATGCACCGCCGCGGTCGCGAAGAGGAGATCCAGCGCGCGTCCCTCGGGCAGCGGCACGAAGAACAGGCCGGGCGCCACGAACAGAGCCGAAAACACTCCGATCAACACGCGCATGGCATATTTGTCGTCGGCCCGCTTCGTCAGGATATTGACGATCGCGTGCACGATTGCCGACAAAAAGATCAGGATGAGGGCTGCGCTCATGACCCGGCCAGATTACAGTGAAGCGGGCGAGGCGGGAGAGGTGACGTTGCGGCAATTGACTCTCCGATTTGGAATAACAGGTGCGCGATGCTGAACGAAGAACTTATCGGCGTGGAAGGCGGGCGGGCGAAATTGCAAACGCCCGCGCTCGTCGTCGACCTCGATGCGCTGGAAAAGAACATCGCCGCCATGGCGGCCCATGCGAAGGCGAAGAACATCGCGCTTCGGCCCCATGCCAAGACCCACAAATGCGCCGAAATCGCGCGGCGTCAGATCGCGGCGGGTGCGGCCGGCATTTGCGTCGCCAAGCTCGGCGAGGCCGAGGCGATGGCCGATGCGGGAATCGATTCCATTCTCATCACCTCGCCGGTTGTCAGCGACGGCGGCATCGCGCGGCTGATGGCGCTCAATGCGCGCATGGGCGAATTGATGGTGGTTTGCGACAATGATGAGGTCGCCAAGCGTCTCGCCGATGCCGCGAAGGCGAGCGGCAAGAAACTCAAGATCCTGATCGATATCGATCCCGGTCTCGGGCGCACGGGCATTCGTCCGGGCGATAACGCGGTGGCATTGGTCGAGCAGGTGGCGAAATCGGGTTCGCTCGAATATGCGGGCCTGCAATGCTATGCGGGCCAGGTGCAGCACATGGAATCGCCCAACGAACGGCGCGACGCATCCCTGACCGCGTTGAAGGAACTCGGGAGTTTGCGCGATCAGCTCGCCGCGCGCCGGCTCGCGCCGAAAATCCTTTCCGGCGGCGGCACGGGAACTTTCGACATCGATCCCGATGCGCGCGTGCTGACGGAGTTGCAGGTCGGTTCCTATGTTTTCATGGACCGTCAATACAATGACGTCTGGACCAAGCCCGGCGCGCGCCCGCCTTTCGTGACCTCGCTCTTCGTTCAAACCACCGTGATCAGCGCCAATCGCGACAACCTCGTCACGACCGATGCGGGCTTCAAGAGCTTTGCGACCGATGCCGGCTCGCCGGAGATCGCCAGCGGCGCGGGCGCCAATTATTTCTTCTTCGGCGACGAGCAGGGCGGAATCTTCTATTCGGGCGAACAGAAATTGCGGGTGCGCGACAGCATCCTCTGCGTCGTTCCTCATTGCGATCCCACGGTCAATCTCTACGACCGCATTCATGCGGTGCGCGGCGACAGGCTCGAAGCGATCTGGACAATCGAGGCGCGCGGGCGTTCCGCTTGAATCCTTCGGAACATATCATTTCTGAATGCGTTGTTCATGCATGGTTCAGGCGTGCTGATCGAGAGTTTCGCCGTCGGAGGGGCCTTGCGAACGAGGAACGCAACAATGAAACGATTCGGAAAAATGGCGCTGGCGGCTGTGATGGTGGCGGGCGCGGGTGCCGCGCTTTCGACACCTGCCGCGGCGCGCACCGATATCGGCATATCGTTCGGATTCGGATTCCCCGGTTATGCCAATTTCGGCCCCTGCGACTACTACAACTATTATAATGCGCCCCCGCCCTGGGGCCTGCCGCCCAATTATTGCGACTACGACGTTTATTACGAGCCCGTGTTCTGGGGCGGCGAGTGGTATCGCGGACCGATCTATTACCGCTGGGTGCATGGCAGGCGCGTGTTCTGGCTGAACGGCGGCTGGCGTCACGACGAATGGCGCGGACAGCGCCCGATGCGCATCGAATGGCGCGAGCGCGGCCGCGAACATATGCGCTGGAACGGCGGCCATCACTGGGACGGCGGCCACAATTGGGGCGGCTATCACGGTCACCATGGGCATTGAGCGGCGAAGGACCTGAGAGTGCAGGATCTTTCGCGGCTTGACCGAACCCCGGCGGGTCATACCGCCGGGGTTTG
>DATIZS010000091.1:0-3056 GCA_035516955.1 Rhizomicrobium sp. | reverse complement strand
GCCGCAGCGAAAAAGGCGGACGAGGGGCACTGAGTTCACAACCCGACGCATTTCGCTGACGCTCAACGCGTCGACTTCCCCGCGTTGGGGGAGGTGAAGTCATCCGAGGAACGCAATCAGCGAATCGCTCCGATCTCGAGCAGCGCCTGTGCAGGCCTGCGCTCACCGGCCGGGCGGCCGAGCGTATCGAGCACCGGCGCACGGATGATGGCGCGCGCCTCGTGCGCATCCACGCCGATGAGGCCGAGCTTGTCGAGGAGGGCGGCGATGACGGTCTCGGCGGCGCGGCCGGCACCGTCGTCGATCTTGAGCGCGATGCCGAGCCCCGCCTCGGGGACGATGGCCGCGTAGAACGCTTCCGCGCCCGCCTTGGTGGCTGCGCGACCGTTCATGGCGCGCATGAGGATAGTGTCCGAACGTCCTGTTCCGGCGACGAGATCGGGATGCGCGATCATGGCGGCGACGATCCGGCGAATCGCATCGGCGCGCGGCTTGGGCAACGCCGAAGGATCGGCGAATTTCGCCAATGCGCGCGCGAAGGCCGACACCGGCAGCGCGAAGGCCGGCGCCACGCAGCCGTCGACGCCCGCCGGAATCGCACCGGCGATTCCCGCAAGTTCGCCCAGCGCCTTGGCGACGGCCGCCTGCACCGGATGGGTGCGCTGCTCGTAGCCTTTGGTCGCCACGTCCCAATGCCGGCACACGGTGAGGAAGCCCGTGTGCTTGCCGGAACAATTGTTGTGCAGCCGCGTCGGCGGCTCGCCCTTGCGAATCATCTCGTGCCACACCGGCTCGTAGCGCACGGCATGTGCGCCGCAAGCGAGGTCGTTGGCACTCAAGCCGATTCGCGCGAGCCAGGCTGCCACGCGCGCGGTGTGCATCGGCTCGCCGGAATGGGAGGCGCAGGCGAGCGCGATCTCCTCGCTCGACAGTCCGAAGGCATCTGCCGCGCCCGATTCCACCAGCGGCAGCGCCTGCACCATCTTGAGCGAGGAGCGGGGAAACGTGATGGCGTCCGTATCGCCGAGCGCCAGCGCCAGCGAGCCGTCCGCGCGCGCGACGGCGATGGTGCCGCGGTGGATGCTCTCCACGCGATCCCCACGCGTGACTTCGACGAGGATGGGATTGGGCATGCCTTTAAACCTTGTCATCCCGGCCAGCAGCGCGTAGCGCTGCGCGAGCCGGGATCCATAGCACCGTTTGCACGATGGGTCCCGGATCGGACGCTAGCGCGTCCGTCCGGGATGACAACTGAATTTCTTTCGGCGAGGTTGCATCATGCGCGGATATTTCGGGGCCGGGATCGACGGTGTTTCCAAGCCGATGAACCTCGGCAATCTCATGCGCATCGCGCACGCATTCGGCGCAAGTTTCTTCTTCACCATCGCATCGCAAGTGAAGCTCTCCGATACGCGCAATGCCGATACCTCGGCGGCCGCCGGTCACGTGCCGCTCTACCAGTTCGCGAGCGCCGCCGATTTCCGCTTGCCGCAGGGCTGCCGGCTCGTGGGCGTGGAGATCACGGAAGATGCGATCGAGCTGCCGCGCTTCCGCCATCCCACGCGGGCCGCCTATGTGTTCGGCGCAGAGCGCCACTCGCTGTCGCCGGCGACGCTCTCGCGTTGCGAATTCGTGGTGAAGATCCCGATGAAATTCTCGATCAATGTCGGCATGGCTGGCGCCATCGTGATGTACGACCGGCTGATCAGCCTGGGCGGCTATCCGGCGCGGCCGATCCGCCCCGGCGGCGCTACGGACGAAATACCCCCACGCCACACATGGGGAGCGCCGATCGTGCGCGACAAGAGGAAGCAAGGCTGACAATGCGGGCGTCATCTGTATAGTGCCGCGCCCCGACACCATATCTCGACCATGACTCCCGCCATTTCCATCGAGCATCTGCGCAAGGTCTACAAACGCGGCACCGTCGCGGTGGACGATCTCAATCTGACCGTCGCGCCCGGCGATTTCTTCGGCTTCCTCGGCCCCAACGGCGCGGGAAAGTCGACGACCATCCATTGCATCACCGGAATCGCCAAGCCCACCAGCGGCAAAATCGAGATCTTCGGTATCGACGCGGTGAAGGATTATCGCGAAGCGCGCCGCCAGATCGGGCTCTCCCCGCAGGAATTCAACGTCGACAATTTCGCCACGGCCGAGCAGATCGTGGATTGGATGGCGGGCTATTTCGGCCTGCGCGCCGCGCAGCGCAAGCAGCGCGTCGACATGCTGATGGAGCGCTTCGATCTCGGGCCGCATCGCAAGAAGCAGTTCCGCGAACTTTCGGGCGGATTGAAGCGCCGCGTGATCCTGGCCCGCGCACTGGTGCACGATCCCAAGCTGCTCATTCTCGACGAACCGACGGCGGGCGTGGACGTCGAACTCAGGCTCGATCTCTGGCGCTATCTCCAGGAGTTGAATCGCGAGGGAAAGACCATCCTGCTCACCTCGCATTATCTCGAAGAGATCGAGCGGCTGTGCCGCACCATCGCGATCATCGCGGGCGGCAGGATCGTGCGCCAGGGCCCGGCGAGCGAGTTCTTCTCCGCGCCCGGCGGACTCGAGCGGGCCTATCTCACCACGACCGGCGCCAATCCAGACCACATCGCGGGTGCCGCATGAACGAGATGACGAAGATCGATCCGGACGCGCCGTCCGTGAAGCCGATGACGATCAACTGGATCGGGCTCGGCACCATCATCCGCCGCGAATGGTCGCGCGTCATGCGCGTGCCGGTGCAGGCGTTCCTGGCGCCATGGATCTCGGCGCTGCTCTTCATCTTCATCTTCGGCTTCGTGGTCGGCGCGCGTTTCCCCTCTATCGCAGGCCACCGATACATCCAGTTCGTGCTGCCGGGCGTGCTGATGATCAACATCGTCAGCGCTTCCTTCCTGCAGTCCACGTCGCAGATCTATTTCCAGCGCTTCATGCGCTACATCGAGGAGACGCTGGTTTCGCCGCTCTCCTATGTGGAGATGATCGTGGGCGCGCTCGCCATGACGATCGTGCGCGCCATCCTGACCGCCGTCGGCATTTTGGTGATTGGCCTGGGCTTC
>DATIZS010000090.1:0-4085 GCA_035516955.1 Rhizomicrobium sp. | reverse complement strand
CGCCGATCACGAGGCCGCCCCTGCGATAGGGTTCGAGCGCGGTGTCGATATCGTAGGTCAGGCCGCGCGCCACGCGCACATCCTGCGTCAGCCGCGAGGCGAAGCCGCCGCCGCCCAGAATGTAATTGGCCACATAGGCGGGAATGAAATCCTTGTCCTTGCGCAGGATCCCGGGAAGCCCGAACACCGCCGTCGGCTGCGGTATCGGCATCGCGATGACATGCACGCCCGGATCGCCCATATGCGAGACCCAGGGCGGCGGCGGCGGCGCCTTGGCGGGAAGCGCGCCGAAAGCGCTCGCGAGCAGCGATTTCAGCGTGGCCGGATCGACATCGCCCGAAACCGCCACCAGCAATCCCGAGCGGACCCAATGCGAGGCCGCGAAGCTTTTGAGATCGGGCGCCGTGATGGCGGCGACGCTGGCCGCATCGCCGCTCACGCTGTGGCCATAGGCGTGGCCCGCGAAGAACAGCTTGTAGAAGCCCTTGGCGGCGACGGAGCTCGGATCTTCCTCTTCCTGGTTCAGCCCGGAAATGATCTGGGCGCGGACGCGCGCGACGGCATCGTCGTCGAAGCGCGGATGGGCGAGCGCAAGGCCCAGAAGCTTGAACGCATCCTTGGAATGGCTCGACAGCGTGACCATCGAGACGATGAGATAATCGCGCTCCGGCGAAGCCGAGAGCCGGATGGCGCGGTTGGAGAGCGCGGTCTGGAACGCGGTCGAGCGCATATTGCCCGCGCCTTCGTCGAGCAGAGCCGCCGCGAAGGCGGCAAGCCCGCCCTTTCCTTGCGGATCGTAGGCCGAGCCCGCCGGAATCGCGGCCGAAATCGCGATCATGGGCACGGTGTGGTCCTCGACGAACCAGACTTCCTCGCCCTTGGCCGGCTGCACCGTCTGCACATCGACGGCGAAAGCCGGCGCGAGCGGCACGAGCGCGAAGACGAATGCGAGGATCAGGCGCTTCATTGCGCCGCCCCCGGTTCGAGCCAGGCCGTCACCGCTTCGCGCGGGATGAGCCCGCTTGCGGCCGCATCCTGCACTTGCGCGGCCGTCACCGCGCCGATGCGGTCGGGCCATTCCTCGACATCGTCGACGGTGAGCCCAATGACCAGCGCCTGGCCGTAAGCGGAGGCGAGCGCATATTGGCTGTCGCGCTGATAGGTGGCGCTGGCGACGAGCTGCGTCTTGGCGCGGTCGAGATCGGAGGCGCGCGGCGGATGTTTGCGGTAATAGCCGATGATGCCGTCAATCTCCGCTTCGATCCGTTGCAGGCTGACGCCCGGCCGCGGCACGGCGTAGATGGTGAACTCGCCCGCGTCGCGCACATAGCCGTCATAGGAGGCGCCCGCATCGGCGGCGAGCTTGTCCTCCACCACGAGCTTGCGGTAGAGCACGCTCGTCGCGTCGCCGCCCAAAAATTGCGCCAGCGTTTCCATCGCCTCGGCCTGGCCGGGCTTGCCTTCGGTGTAGCTCACGACGCGATAGATGCGCTCGAACAGCGGCACCTTCACATCGGGGCGTTTGATCGTCATGCGGGTTTCGGCCATGCGCGGCGGCTCGGCGAATTCGGCGCGCGGCTGAAGTTCGCGCGCGGGCAGCTTGCCGTATTCTGCTTCGGCGGCGGCGCGCACTTCGGCCGGCGTCACGTCGCCCGCCACCACCAGGATGCAATTGTTGGGCGCATAATGATGTTTGTAGAAATCGGTCGCTTCGACGCGGCCGATGCGGCGGATCTCGTCGGGCCAGCCGATGACGGGGCGCCCGTAAGGATGCGAAAGATGGAGCGCCGCCTCCATCTGCTCGTGCATCAGCGACTGGGGATCGTTGTCGATGCGCATGCGCCGCTCTTCCGTCACCACGTCGCGCTCGGTGCGCACATGGGAATCGGAGAGATCGAGATTCTGCATGCGGTCGGCTTCCAGCCCCATCACGATGCGCAGGCGATCCTTGGCGATCTGTTCGTAGAAGGCGGTGTAATCATGGGTGGTGAAGGCGTTGTCCTCGCCGCCATTGCGCGCCACCGTCTGCGCGAACGCATCGTTGGGCACGCTCGGCGTGCCGCGGAACATCATGTGTTCGAAGAAATGCGCCATGCCGCCAAGACCCGGCGGATCGTCATCGGCGCCGACGCGGAACCACAGCATCTGCGTTACGACCGGCGCGCGATGATCGGGGATCACCAGCACCTGCATGCCGTTCTGCAGCGCGAACTGGAAGGCCTTGGGATCCTCGGCGCGCGCCGCCACGGGCGCGAGCGACAGCGCGCCAAGCAGCGCCGCAAGGAAGACGGCTCTAGAAAATGCCATCGAGCCAGCCGCTGTCGTCGTCCTTGTGCTGCGCCTTGCGCGGTTGGCTGCGCGCGGGCTGAGCATTCTGGTCGCTTCCGACGGGCGGTAGAGTTCCGGCGATGGCGGGTTGCGGCGGCGCGGAATAGGTGCTCGCGGTCTGGGCGGGTGCCGGCGCAGATGCTTGCGGCGCCGCGCCGATGGGCGGAAGCGCGCCGCCGACGGCGGGAACCGCGGATTGCGACGGCGCAGGCGCGGTCGCGTAAGCCTGCGGCGGCGCAGCCGCCTCGGCCGGTGCATATCCTTGCGCGGGCGCATAAGTCTGCATCGGCGCAGGCGCCGCGTCGGCAACCGGACGGCTGCCCACGCCCATGGAATCCAGACGCGCCTTTTCCGCATCGGCATTCAAGGGATGGCCTTCGTCGCCGCTGCCGCCGCCGAAGAGCAGCGAGCTCGTGAAATCGCTGTCGGCCGCTTCGAAGCGCTTATTGTCGGCGGCGATGAGCTGGCGGATGGAATCGGTCGCATCGGCCGCGCCCGCGCGCGCGAGCAGCATCTTTTCGCCGTCGCTGTAATCGCCATGGATGGTGGAAGCGACCTGGCCCGGGTCGTCCGAGAACAACGCGGCTTGCGCGGAATCGGTGGGCGACAATTGGTTGGTGGGCGCAGCACCGGGCCGCGGCGGATGCAGATTGAAATCCGGCGGAATGACCAGCGGCTGCTTGGTGACGATGGCGAATTCGTCGGGCGCATCCTTGCCCGTGCCGATCACGTCGCTGACCGTGCTGCAGCCGGCAAGCGCCATCGCCATCCCGCTCATGGCCAGAAGCATCCGCATCTCAACTCTCATTGCCTGCTCCCGGTTTCTGCGCTTGCGCCTTGGGCTCGGGCTTGAGCAGCGCATCGTATAACAGCGCGGCCACCCCGAAGGTGATGGCGCAATCGGCGACATTGAAGACATACCAATCGTACCCGAGGGCATAAAAGTGAAAAAAGTCAGCAACTTTGCCATAAACCAACCGGTCGATGAGATTTCCGATAGCCCCCCCGATCACCAGACCCAGCCCGATGGCCAGCGCCGCCCGCCTGGCCCGCCACAACCACCAGCCGAGGACCCCCACCGCCGCAAGCGCGAAAAGCGCCAAAAGCGCCGTTCCCAGAGGGCTATGGGCGGGGAAGAGGCCGTAGCTGATCCCCGGGTTCCAGGCCATGACAAGATTAAAGAAGGGCAGGATCTGGATGTGGTCGGCCGGGGCCATGGAGATGAAGCCGAAGGCGTAAAGGAACAGGAGCTTGCTCCCCTGATCGAGGGCAAGGGCGGCGGCGGCCGTCAGAAGGCCCTGATCGCGCGGCGTCATGCCGCGCCTCCGCCAGGAACTTCGATAGCCTCGGCGCAGCGGTTGCAGAGATCGGGATGGGCGGGGTGTTCGCCCACTTCGGGCAGGACGCGCCAGCACCGCGCGCATTTGTGACCCACAGCGTGGCGGAATTTCGCCCAGGCGCCGGCGACATCGGGAAGCGAAAACGATTCCGGCGCGGGATCGCCCACCACGACCGTCGCATCCGAAGTGATGGCGATCTCCGCGAGATCGACATGGCGGAAGAGATCGGCATCGGATTGTTCGCCGACATAAAGAATGGGCGAGGCTTCGAGGCTGGCGCCGATGGTTTTCGCCGCGCGCGCGATTTCGAGCGCGCCGGTGACGACGCGGCGAAGATCGCGGATGCGGTCCCACTTCTCGACGAGCGCCGCGTTCGCCCAGTCGCGGGACGTTTCATAAAAGATGTGGAGATGCACG
>DATIZS010000089.1:0-3855 GCA_035516955.1 Rhizomicrobium sp. | reverse complement strand
TTGATCTTCGAGGACGTAACGACCACGGTTTCCACGGATCCGGCCGCCGCCGCATGCGCGGGCGCTGTGGCCGCTATTTCGCGCAAGCCGGCTTCCGCGTGCTTCGCCGTGGGTTGTTCCTTCACGATGGCGACGGCGCCATAGGTCGTGCGGCGCGGCGCAAGACCCGTGCCTTGCAATATGCGCGTGAGCGCGACGGAGGCCGTGAAATCGCCATGCGCGCCGGGCGTGCGCGCGCCGCGCACCACATCGTCGGAAACGATCAGATTGAGTCCCGTCTGCGCGGCGAAGGAATTGAGGGCTGCCTTCAGATCGCCGGCCGGAATGTCGAAATCGTCGGCCTGCGCCGCGCCCGCCAGCAAAAGCGCGCTCGCCGTGCCTGCGAGAACCGATTTCAATATCTGCAACTTCCGCATTGTCCCCCCTTGGCGGCGTTCGCCGCAGTGGAATTCCCCCGCGCCTAGCGCGAGATCACGATGTCCTTGCCGTCACTATCGACATGAAGGCCGAAGATCGTGCGCGCCGCATCGATGAACGCCGCTTCGTCGGTGGTGGCGAAGGTGCCGTCGATGGCGAGGCTCGCCGCCGCCGGATCGGCGATCACGATCTTGCGCCGGTTGTAACGGTTGAATTCGCTCGCCGCGTCGGCCAGCGTCGTACGGTCGAACACCACGACGCCGCGCCGCCAGCTCAGTTCACGGCCGAGATCGCGCGTGCTGCGCTTGGCGATCGACATGGAATCAGTCGTCGCCGTCGCCACATCGCCCGGATGCAGCGTCGCCGTATGGGCCGCCGATTGGACGCCCGGTGCATCGAACCGCACCGCGCCCTGAACGACGGCAACCTGCGTTTCGCTCGTGGCGCGGCGGATGACGAAACGGGTGCCCAGATCGGTGACGCGCCTGTCGCCGATCATCACCACGAAGGGATGAGCGGCATCGTGCTTGACCTGGAAATAGGCCTCGCCACGATCGAGCCAGATGGTGCGCTCTCCCGTCGTCATGCGGGCGCGGATCTCGGTGTTGGTGTTGAGTTCGATTCTGGTACCGTCGGCGAAGCTGACGATCTGATGGCCGCCGACCGGCGTCTCGAATGTGCGCTCGTGCGGACGCAAGAATACGTTCGCAGCGACAAGACCCGCCGCCAGTGCGATCGCCACCGATGCGGCAATGCCCGTGATAAGCGGGGTGAAACGCAGGCGCGCTGCACCCTCCCCGCTCGCCGGCCGGCGCAGCGCCGAAAGCCGCTCGGTGCGCGCGTACGCCGCGTTCAGCCGCCAATAGGCGACGCGATGGGCCATGGATTGCGCGAGCCAGCCATCCAGCGCCGTCTGATCGGTCTCGCTCCAGTTCCAGAATTGGCGCCGCTGCACCCATTCGGCTGCGGCCTCGTCGATCGCATTCATGGCAGGCACATCTTCCGTTTCTGGCGTGTCGCTCATGGCTTCGCCGCCGCTTCGCCGTAGAGCATGTGCGCCAGCGCATGGATGCCGCGCGCGAGATGCCGCGACACGACACTTTCGCTGATGCCCATGCGGGCCGCGATTTCCTGACCCGTAAGCCCTTCGATGCGGCCGAGTACGATGGCCTCGCGGCACCGCGGGGGAAGCCGGTCGAGGGCCGCCTGCAACCGGCGCAATTCATCGCGCGCGATGGCGCTGCGCTCGGGGCCGGGCGCGTCGATAGCGATGTTGAGCGCATCGATATCGGCGGCCGCATCGATGGGCACGACCTGCTCGCGCCGGACGCGGTCGATCAGAAGATTTCGCGCGGTGCGGAACACGAACGCCTTGGCGGAATCGGGAATCTGCGTTTGCGCCGCCTCGCAGACGCGCTGATAGACTTCCTGGCGGAGATCGGCGACCTCGCTCTTGTTGTGCCAATTGTGCTTCAGGAATTGCATCAGCGCCGCCTCCAGCGGCAGAACCTCGCGCACGAACCATTCCTCGAGCCGGGATGCGCTCATCCCCTTGCCCAGCCATCGATCGCGCGGTGTGTCCGGATTCTCAGCCATCCCCGCCAGCGCCCGTCCTGTTCCTCGGGCCCTTCATCTGTGCTGACGAAAAGAATGGCGCGGAATTGCCGTGGGGGCTGGGAAATATTATGCGGCAGTGCGGCGGGTTTGCTGCGGTGCGGAAGAACAAAAGCCGCAAACCCGGCAAACGCGGGCTAAATGCATGTCAGAATCTGTGTCGGCTTAGTCGCCGATGCCGATGGAGATGGACGCGTAGGGTCCGTAGTAGCCGCGCGTCTCCGTTTTGCGTGTATCCAGGCCGTTATCGATGGCGCCCATGAAGAAATCGGCGCGATAGCCCAGGCTCATCTTGGCGTCGGCATAGCGGAAGGATAGCCCCGCGAAGCCGCCGAGATTGGGCACGACGACGGAGCGGCTTTGCGTTCTGTGACCGGCGCCCGGCTGCAATGCGGCGCTATAATAATATTTTCCAGAACGATAGTGGTAGCTGCCAGTGGTATGGTGATGTGCCTTGGCGCGCTGCCGCCCGAACAGCATTGCGGCATTCGCGCCCCAATCGACGGTGATTTCACCGTCGCCCGTGTTTCCGGCGATCGGCACGGATGCGTTCCACGAAATCGACGGGCCAACGCCGCTGAAACTGGCCGCGCGCTGCGCCGTGCCCAAATATTGATGATAGTTGTTTCGCCAGGGAAATGACGAGTATTTCCCCAAAAACGTTCCGGGCACGAAATCGACACCCGGACGAGCGTAGATCGCAGCCTGTGCTTTTTCGCTCATTCGCGCGAAGCGGACGCCGACACCGAATACCGACGTACTATCGCGACCGAACATGCCCAACCCTACATCCTTGCCGGCCTGGAAATCGGCAATAAAATGGCTTTCGGATTTGTTGGCGCCGGTTTGCGCGTAGCTCGCCGGCAACGTCTTCGTGAAGTATTTGCCGCCGAGGGGTCCGGTTCCGATGAGTTGAAAACGGGTGTACTGCGTCTTTTGCTGATGCACGAATTTGTGGCCGTGCGAGCGGCCATAGCGGACGGATGCGGAGAATATCCAGTCGCTATCGATGGGCTGGAACGTGATGCCGGCATCTTCTTCCAGGCTGAAGACATGCATATTCTGGATGCCGGCGGGCGATTTCAGATCGTAAGCGCCCCAATCGAACGTATTCACGAAGGGTGGCGTGAAAGGGCTGCCCTGCCCGCTAAATTGATCGAATTGCCCGCCCACTTCGATCCAGATTTGCGGCCTGGCGGAATCTTCAGCCCCGGCCACATTTGCAGACGAGACATAGGAGACAAAAGCCAGCGCCGACGCCGATGTCAAAAGTTTCCAGCGAATGGTGGCGCAATTGTCGTTTTTTTGGATCAGTTCGCTCATCGTTTTCCCCCTCACCAGTTCTTTGTCACGCGCACGCCGAAGAGGCGCGGATCGGTGAGAAACACGTTCGTCGTCAGATCTGTATCGTCGCTGTTCAGGAATGCGCCAGTGATGGCCGTCGTGTTGAAGACGTTCTTCAGATAGCCCATCACCTGCCATCCGGACGCACCGGTCAGGATCAGCGCGAGATTTACGTTTGAATAGCCGCGGAGCTTGTCATAGGGCCTGTCGTTGAAAATCCGCGCGAAACTTTGTGATTGCCAGTAGAAATCGCTGTGCAGCGTGGCCGCCCAATCTTCGGAAACGGGGATCGTATAATCCGCCGCCAGCGAGGTTGTGAAGTGTGGTGCATTGGGAAGCTGGTTTCCGCCGACATTCTTGTCGAAACCCTCGCCATTGTTCGGCGCCGGCCCGTAATCGATACCGTTATACGTGTTCTGGCCGGTGTAGGGATCGTCTATTGTTCCCGTCTTCTCATAGTGGCCGAGAGAGTTGAGAGCG
>DATIZS010000088.1:0-8990 GCA_035516955.1 Rhizomicrobium sp. | reverse complement strand
TGATCCAATTTTTCGCGGCGTAAAATGGATCGCCCGGACAAGCTGGGCGATGACGGAGTGTTTGTTTGAGGAATGTGTAACGCTTTCCAGAGGCTGCTAATGCGCATCGGCGTTACATACGATTTACGTTCGGATTATCTCGCCCTCGGCATGAGCCGGGAGGAGACCGCCGAGTTCGACAGCGAAATCACCATCGATGCGATCTGCGAGGCGCTGGCGGCGCTGGGCCACACACCCGTTCGCATCGGTCATGTGAAGGCGCTGACGGAGCGGCTTGCGCGCGGCGAACGCTGGGACGCGGTGTTCAATTTCTGCGAAGGCGTTGCGGGCGTGTCGCGCGAGGCGCAAGCGCCCGCGCTGCTCGAAGCCTATGACATCCCTTACGTCTTCTCCGATCCGCTGACGCTGGCGCTGACCCTCGACAAGGCGATGACCAAGCGCGTGATCCGCGATTGCGGCATCCCCACCGCCGATTTCGCGGTGATCGAAAAGATCGAAGATGCGAAGAAAATCGGTCTGCCGTTTCCGCTGTTCCTGAAGCCCGTCGCCGAAGGCTCGGGCAAGGGCGTGAATGCGAAATCGAAAGTCGATGACCGCAAATCGTTGGAAACGGTTGCCGCCGATCTGCTCGCGCGTTTCAAGCAGCCCGTTCTGGCGGAAATCTATTTGCCCGGACGCGAATTCACCGTGGCCATCATTGGAACCGGCGACGGCGCCGAAGTCCTCGGCGTGAGCGAGATCAAACAGGGCGAGAATTACATCGGCCATGGTTACGGCATCGAGAACAAGGAAGATTGGGAGGACAAGGTCGTGATCGCGCGCGCCGATGCGGCGGCGGCGAAGGCGGCGGGCGCGGTGGCGCTGGCGGCCTGGCGTGCGCTGCGCTGCCGCGACGGCGGGCGTATCGATATCAGGAACGATGCGAACGGCAATCCCAATTTCATCGAGGTCAATCCGCTCGCCGGCCTGCGCCCCGAATATTCCGATCTCTGTTTCATCGCGCGCTTCGAAGGGCTCACTTACAATCAATTGATCGGCAGGATCTGGCACGCGTTCCTCGCGCGCCACCCGGAACTGAAGGGCAAATGAATGCGCGTGCTGGTGCTCCATTCTGATGTGAAGCCGGACGCGGCCCCCGACGAGCTCGATACGCTGCTGACCGCGCGCGCCATCGCGGAGGCGCTGGAGAAGCGCGGACATGAGGCCCATCGCGCGCCCTTCGTGCCCGATCCGCATGCCCTTGGAAATCTGATCGCCGATGTCCGCGCCGATTGCGTCTTCAACATGGTCGAGAGCGTGTTCGGCGAAGGGGCGTTCGCCTCGCTTGCGCCCGCGATGCTGGAAAAGCTGCGCGTGCCCTTTACCGGCGCCACGGCCGCGAGCATGGCTGCGACCAGCGACAAGCCTTTCGCGAAACGCATCCTGTGTGCCGCGGATTTGCCGACGCCCGATTGGTGCGTGCCGCCGCATTTCGCGGGTCTCGTGGACGGAAGGACATACATCGTCAAATCGGCGACCGAGGATGCTTCGCTGGGATTGACCGATGAATCGGTCGTGACGGGCAGCCAAGCCGTCCGCGCGCGCGCCCAATCCTGCGCGGAGAAATTCGGCGGGCGCTGGTTCGCCGAAGAATTCGTCGAGGGCCGCGAATTCAATGTTGCGCTGCTGGATGGCGAGGTTCTTCCCATCGCCGAAATGCGCTTCGAGGACTGGACGCAAGGCCAGCCCAAAATCGTGGGCTACGCCGCCAAATGGCACGAAGGCTCGAAGGAGGAGAAGGGCACGGTGCGCGATTTCGCCTGGGCCGAAAAAGAACAAACGCTTTATGCCGCGCTCTCGCGCTACGCCAAGGCGGCATGGCAGCTATTCGGGTGCGAAGGCTATGCGCGCGTCGATTTTCGCGTGAATGCGCATGGGGCACCCTTCATTCTGGACATCAACACCAACCCGTCGCTCGAGCCGGCCGCCGGCCTCGCCGCGGCGGCGCGGCAAGCGGGCATGAGCTATGCAGACCTTGTTGGGCGAATCCTCGATCGTCGTTGAACGCGAGACGCAGGTCCCGTTGCGCGGCCAGTTGCGCCGCGGCGACGCCGAGGCGGTGGAAAAGCTCGTCGCCGAGACGGGCGTGTTCAACCTCGCGGAAGTGGCCGTCGCGAAAAGCCTGATCGGCGATGCGCCCGCGGGCGAATATCTGTTCCTGTTCGCCGATGGCGCGGGCGCGCTCGACGGTTACGTCTGTTTCGGTCCCATCGCCGGCACGGACCGGCGCTACGAGCTTTACTGGCTCGCGGTCAGCCCGCGCGCCGCGCGCCGGGGCCTCGGCCGGCGCCTGCTGAAAGGCTGCGAAGATGCGGTGCGCGCCGCCGGCGGCACGCATATCTTCGCGGAAACCTCCACGCTCCCGTCCTATGCGCCAGCGCATGCGCTCTATCTGGATTGCGGTTATGCGCTGCAGGCCAATGTTCCCGACTATCACGCCGATGGAGACGGGATGCTGATCTTCTCGAAACGCTTATAGCCAGCCGCGCCGCTTGAACCAGATATAGGGCAGGATCGCCGACACGATGATGACCACGAAGGCGAGGGGATAACCCAGCACCCAGTTCAGTTCCGGCATCATCTTGAAATTCATGCCCCAGATCGAGGCGAAGAGCGTCGGCGGCAGGAACACCGTCGCCGCCACCGACATGATCTTGATGATGTTGTTCTGGTCGATGTTGATGAGGCCGAGCGTGGCATCGAGCAGATAGTTGAGCTTGGAGCCGAGATAGGACGAATGATCCTGCAGCGACTGCACGTCGCGCGTCAGCGTCTTCAGATGCGCCTTGATGTCCTTGCTGGGCTTGGCGTCGAGCGCCTGGGTCAGAAACGTCAGAACGCGCCCCACCGTCAGAAGGCTTTCGCGCATCTTGCCCGTCAGATCGTGCTTCCTGCCGAGCGCGCGCAGGATCGCCTGGAAATCGCGCGCCCCGATTCCGGCGCTCTGGTCGGGATTGAAGATGTTGCGCGAGACGATTTCGATGTCGGCGCCGGCACGCTCGAGCACGTCGGCCATGCGGTCGATGATGACGTCGAGAAGCCCGAGCAAAACCGCTTCGGCCTTCGTCGCATGCAGATTCGTCCGCTCCGAGCGCGCGGCAAAGGTGCGGAAGGGCTGGGGATCGATATAGCGCACCGTGACGAGCTTCTCGCGCACCAGCACGAAACTCACCACATCGGCCATGGGCTGCTCGGTGTCGGTGTTGGTGAGCAGCAGCGCGGTCATGAAGATGCCGCCCTCTTCCTGATAGAGCCGGCTCGACACTTCGATCTCTTCCATGTCGGCGCGGGTGGGCAATTCCATGCCGAGCGCGGCGTCGACCGCGCGGCGTTCCTCTGCGGTGGGGTTCAAGAGGTCGAGCCAGAGGCTGTCGGCGGGAATGGCTTCCCCCTCCGCGATGTCGGCGCCTCTCAGGCCGCCGTTCAGTTGCCGGTAGGCTTTCAACACGCCAAACGCTCCGGTGGATCTGATGTCAGAACCGCCCGCCACAGGGGCGGCGACCTTAAACCCGTTTTGCAGGCCGCACTCAAGGCCTTTTCGGCTGGAGGCAATGGATGAGCGAGGTGGCGATGTTGTTGAGCAGCGCCGCGTAGAGATCGGGACCGGGGTTGAGATCGGCGCCCAGGGGATCGAGCACGCCGGTGCGCGCATCGGTGCCGCTCTTCAATGTGTCGACGAGTGCTGGGGGAAATTGCGGCTCGCGGAATACGCAGATGGCCTTGCCGCGCTTGACCGCGTCGCGCAGGACGGCGATGCGCCTGGGCCCGATGGGCCTGTCGGGCGCCACCGTCACCGAACCGATGGCGGAGAGCCCGTAGCGCGCTTCGAAATAGTGATAGGCGTCGTGATAGACGATATAGGGGAACGGCCGCACCGGCTCCAGCCGCGCCGAGAGCGTGCGGTCGAGCTTGACGAGGGCGCCAATGGAAGCGGCCGCGTTGGCGTAATAGCGCTTGGCGTTGGCCGGATCGTCATGGGCGAGCTCGGCGGCGATCACGCGCAGCATGGCGATGGCATTGTGCGCATCGAGCCAGATATGGGGATCGGTCGGCCCGTCCTCTTGGTCATAACCCCACAAACCGCCATTGCGCGCAGGCAACCGGCGGACCGTATCCTCGTTCTCCAGCGTCACGATGCGCGCATGCGCGCCTAGCGAATTGAGCGGTCCGATGAGGAAGGTTTCCAGATTGGGGCCGACCCAGAAGATGACATCGGCCTCGGCGATCTTGTGGGCGTCCGACGGTTTGAGCGCGTAACCATGTTCGGAGGCCGCGCCCTCCACCAGAAGCTCCGGCCAGCCCACGCCCCGCATCACCTGAGCCACCAGCGAATGGATCGGCTTGATCGTCGCCAATACGTTGGGGGCGGCCGCCGCAGGGCTCGCGGAAAGGACGAGACAGAGCAAGACAAGACGCAGGCGCATGAACAGACAAGCGGGAAGGGGCCGCGTGTGTTCTCTACCCTCAGTAATGCGCGGACGTAAACCAGCAAAAATTCTTGTGCGCAGCCCGATTTCGCGGTTGCAGCATGGGTTTTGCTTACCATGCAGTTGCGATTCGCTTCCCTAACGTCACACAAATGGGCTAACTTATTAACAACCAGTAAACGAATGCGTTGGGGGTAAAGCAATGGAGGGGAGCCGCTCGCCGCACTGCGAGGCTTTTTGTCACCTTCGCGGCCGCGTCGGTGCTGGCGGGCTGCGGGGGGCTGGGTCTTCTGCCCTCCCAGACGGACGACCAGAACACGCATTTCCAGTCCTATGACGACGTCGAGGCGGCCTATGAGGCGGTGAGGCCCGGCCAGACGCCGGCCTCCGATCTCAGCAAGGAGGGCTTCGATTCGGCGCATTCCCCCAATGTGGAGGTCCTCTCCTATCTCGGCGTGATCGAGCGCTTCATGCCGCGCAACTCGATCAGCTTCGACGAGCTCGATCCGGCGGTGCAGTCCTGCATCGAGGCGCGCGAGCGCTGCACGGCCTATGTCTTCCATCCCGGGCGGCTGCATCAGGAGCGCACGGGCAATTTCCTGCTCGATCTCTTCGGTTTCGAGCGCACGACGGTCTCGACCGGCTGGCAGGCCGAAGTGGTGTTCCTCGTGCAGGACAGCCGCGTGGCCTACAAGGTGATGTTGGGCAAGCCCAATATCGACACTTCGCGCGATCTCGTGCAGCCGCTCGGACCTTTGCAGGATTTCGGCGACACGGTGATGCGCACGGCGTCGCGGATGCTGTAGAGATCAATCGTCAAACCAAAATTGTCACGGCCCGCCTAGTGCGGGCCGCCCAGTTGGGTTCTGCACAACCTTGAAGCGAGAACTGGGTGGCCCGCATTCGCGGGCCATGACAGCGTGTTATTTCGGCGACAGCACCATCATCATCTGTCGGCCTTCCATCTTGGGGAATTGCTCCATCTTGGCGATGGTCTCCGTATCCTTCTGGATGCGGTTGAGCAGTTCCATGCCGAGATGCTGATGCGCCATCTCGCGGCCGCGGAAGCGCAGCGTGACCTTCACCTTGTCGCCTTCGCCGAAGAAGCGCTTCATCGCCTTCATCTTGGTTTCGTAATCGTGATCGTCGATGGTCGGGCGCATCTTGATCTCCTTGATCTCGATGACCTTCTGCTTCTTGCGCGCTTCGGCGGCCTTTTTCTGCTGTTCATATTTGAATTTGCCGTAGTCCATGAGCTTGACCACGGGCGGTTTCGCTTCGGGCGAGACTTCCACGAGGTCGAAGCCTTGCTCCTCCGCGATGGCGCGGGCTTCGTCGATCCCGATTTCGCCGAATTTGTGGCCGTCGCCTCCGATCAGAAGGACTGTGCGGGAGAAAATCTCCTCATTCACGCGGGGCCCGTCCTTCGCCTGTTGCGGCGGGGCGGGCGTGGCAAAACGTCTGGCGACTATGACTCTCTCCCTTCAAGGCCCAAGCGCAACCGCATTCCGAAGGGCGTCTTCGCTGCGGCCCCACGAAATCGCTCTTCGTTCATTGGCGCAGCGGATTCTCCGTCAAGCGGTTGCGAGGCTGGTTTGCTCGCATCTGGGGCGCGTGCCCTCAACGCCTACAGAATAGAAGGCGCTAGCCGATTGGCAAGCACTATTCGGCCGCATCTTTGCGGGATTCCGCCTCGTTTTTGATGCGCGCGATGAAGTTTTCGAGAGGCATGGCCCCCAGATCCTTGCCGGAGCGAAGGCGCACCGCGACCTTTCCGTCCGCCGCCTCGCGGTCGCCCACGACCAGCATGTAGGGGATTTTCAGAGTCTGGGCGTCGAAGATCTTGCGCTGCATGCGCTCGGCCGTCGAATCGATATCGACTCTGAGTCCCGCCGTGCCGTTGACGACCGGCACATCCAAGAGTTGCCGGCGCACTTTTTCCGCGTATTCCGCGACCCGGTCGGTGATGGGAATGATGCGCGCCTGGATCGGTGCGAGCCAGGTCGGGAACGCGCCCGCGTAATGCTCGATGAGGAAGGCGGTGAAGCGTTCATGCGTGCCGAGCGGCGCGCGATGGATCACGTAAACCGGATGCTCGCCGCCGTCCTCGCCGATATATTTGAGATCGAAGGTCTGCGTCGCCAGGAAATCGAGCTGGTTGGTGGAGATGGTGTATTCGGTGCCGATCACCGATTTGATCATGAAATCGATCTTCGGCCCGTAGAACGCGGCTTCGCCTTTGCCTTCGACGTAACGATAACCGGATTCGTTCATCGCCTGCTTGATGATGTCGAGGGCGGCCACCCATTTCTCCGGCTCGTCGACATATTTGTCGAGCTTCGTCATGTCGGGCAGCGACAGGCGCATGTAATATTCCTTGATGCCCATCAGATCGTAATAGCGCGCGTGCAGATGCAGCACGCGGATGAATTCGTCCTTCGCCTGATCTTGGCGGCAATAGATATGAGCGTCGTTCATGCAGAAACCGCGCACGCGCATCAGCCCGGACAATCCGCCGGAGGCTTCGTAGCGGTAATCCTGCCCGTATTCGGCGATGCGGATGGGAAGTTCGCGATAGGAATGCCGGGTCGCGCCGTAGATCAGGTGATGATGCGGGCAATTCATAGGGCGTAAGTAATAATTCTCGCCGTCTATATCGAGCGGCGAATACATGCCTTCGTTGTAATAGGGCAGATGCCGCGAGCGATAATAAAGCGTCTCCTTGGCGATATGCGGCGTCGCCACGCGCTTGTAGCCCTCTTTGCGCTCTTCCTGCAGCGCGAGGAATTCGAGTTCCTGGCGGATCACCATGCCGTTCGGCATCCAGAGCGGAAGGCCCGCGCCGACATCCGGCGAGAAGGTGAAGAGTTCGAGTTCGCGGCCGAGCTTCCTATGATCGCGCTTCTCCGCTTCTTCGAGACGAGTGAGATAGGCCGACAATTCCTTCTCGTCGCGCCAGGCGGTGCCATAGATGCGTTGAAGCTGCGCGTTGTTGGAATCGCCGCGCCAGTAAGCGCCGGCGATCTTCATCAGCTTGAACGCCTGGCCGATCTTGCCGGTGGAGGCGAAATGCGGGCCCCGGCAGAGATCGTGCCAGTCGCCGTGGAAATAGATCGACACGTCTTCGTTCGCCGGAATGGCGGCGATGAGTTCGGCCTTGTAGTGCTCGCCGAGTTTTTCGAAATGCCCGATCGCGCGATCGCGCGGCCAGACTTCCCGGCGCGTCGGCAGATCGGCCTTCACGATGTCATGCATCTTCGCTTCGATCTTCGCCAGATCGTCGGGCGTGAACGGCGTGTCGCGCGCGAAATCGTAATAGAAGCCGTCTTCGATGGTCGGACCGATGGTCACCTGCGTGCCGGGATAAAGCTCCTGCACCGCCATGGCGAGGATATGCGCGGCGTCGTGACGGATCAGTTCGAGGGCCGCTTCGTCCTTGCGGGTGATGATCTTGATTGCCGCGTCGGTTTCGAGCGGGCGGAAGATGTCCCACACCTTGCCGTTCACCTCGACGGCCAGCGCCGCCTTGGCCAGCCCCGGCCCGATGGCGGCGGCGACGTCGGCCCCCGTCGACCCGCGCGCGAGCCTCAGCGCCTTGCCGTCGGGCAAGGTCACGGTGAGATCGGATTTTGCGGGCGCGGACAAAGCATTCCTCCGGCTTGAAAAACGGGCGGGACCATCCGCAAGACCTGTCACAAAGTCAATCTTGGCGGCGCCTCCCACCACTTGTGGTGCGTTCGCGTTAGGCCCAGAATATAGAGGCGAGGGGCTCCGCTACGGAGAGTACAATGAGACGCATCTTGATCGGGGCGGCGCTCGCCAGCCTCGCTTTCAGCCCTGCCTATGCCCAGGCCGTCACCCAGATGGGCGGCAACACCTGCCTGAAGACCGTGATGGTCGACCGCACCGATGTGAAGGACGCGAGCACCATCATCTACTACATGAAATCGGGCGAGGTGATGAAGAACACGCTCAAGACCCCGTGCACGACCTTGCCGCACAATGGCTACATCTACATGCCGACGCCGCCCGACAACATCTGCGGCAATCTGCAGAGGATCAAAGTCATCCAGACGGGCGAGGTCTGCCAGCTCGGCGACTTCACGCCCTACACGCCGCCGAAAGAGGGGCAATAGGCCGGCATTTCCGGAAGTGAGGGGCACTCATTTCGGGAGGTACGCCATGAAGGCACTTTTCATCGCTGCGGCGCTTGCGGGGATTGGCGCGGGCGTCGCGCGCGCCGATCCGCCGGCACCGCCGCCGGATCACCATCCGGTCTGTCTGTGGACCTACATGATCGACCACACCCACACGGTCGATCCCAAGACCGTGCTCTTCACCATGAAGAACGGCGATGTGTGGAAAAACACGCTGCCGCAAGCCTGCAACGGGCTCACCTTCAACGGCTTCGAATATGTCACGCGCGACGGCTCGATCTGCGACAACATGCAGTCGATCATGGTGCTTAGAACCCACGAAGTCTGCATGCTGGGCGCGTTCACGCGCGAGATGCCCGCGCAGCCC
>DATIZS010000087.1:0-4817 GCA_035516955.1 Rhizomicrobium sp. | reverse complement strand
CGCGCACGCGCCTCGGCAAATACCGCCGCTTTCTGCTGCCCGCAATCTACGAGCGGGCGCAAGCGCGCGCGCGCCATGAAGTCGCGGCCGAATTGTCCGCGGAGGACAAGGCGCTGCTCGAAAAGCCCGCCGCGCGCCGGGTTTACGACATGCTCGTCGCGCGTTACTCGCGCGGGCCTTTGAGCCTCGACGCAAGCCCGCTCCTCGATCTCGGAATCGACTCGCTCGAATGGATTTCCTTCGGCCTCGAACTGGAAGACCGGTTGAATTTGCACCTGAGCGAGGCGGAGATCGGCGGCATCGTGACCGTGCGCGATTTGCTCCGGCTGGCAGCGCGCGGATCGGCGGCCCCACCGGTTCCATCGCGCGACTGGACCGCGCCAACGGGCATCGTGCTGGAATTCCTCGGCGGGCTTCTCTATGGGCTCGACGATTTGATCATGCGTGTCCTGTTCCGCCTGCACGCAAAAGGCGGCGAATATCTGCCATCCGGTAATTTCATCCTGATCGCCAATCATGCGAGCTATCTCGATGCACCCACGATCGGAGCCACCCTCCCCTGGCGCGTTTTGCGCCAATGCTATTGGGCGGGCGATCCCGCGATCCTGTTCGTGAAGCGCTGGCAGGCGCCGTTCATGCGCGCGCTTCATTGCTTTCCCGCCGACGAGCGCACGCCGGCGCAGACATTGGCGGCGAGCGAAAATCTGCTCAAGCGTGGCGACAGCATCATCTGGTTTCCCGAAGGCTGGCGCACGCCCGACGGCGCGCTTCAGGCATTTCTTCCGGGCATCGGGCATTTGCTGCAACGCGTGCCTGTTCCCGTGGTGCCCGCGTGGATCGATGGCACGTTCGAAGCGTGGCCGCGCGATCGAAGATTTCCGAAGCTGCGTCCGGTCAGAATAAAATTCGGACGCCCGATCTATCCGGCCGATTGGCAGGCCGTCGCGGCAAACTCGAAGAACGCGCCGCAAGCCATCGCCGATTTCCTGCGCGGCGTTGTCGAAAATCTCAAGGTGTCGTGAGTTTCACGCGCGGTTCGGAAACACGCCACAGCAAAGCTGCACCCGCGACGAAGAGCAGGATGATGCTCGCAAGCCCTGCGCGCTGGCTTCCGCTCAGTGCCGTGACGGTGCCGACCAGCGCCGGACCCAGAAACGCGGTCGCCCGGTTCGAAAGCGCGAATAGCCCGAAGAATTCCGTTTCTTCGCCCTTGGGCGCCAGCCGCGCCATGAAGGAGCGGCCCGCCGCCTGCGCCGGGCCCACGAACAACCCGAGCGCCGCGCCCACGATCCAGAACCATGCGCGATCATGGACGAGGACCGCGAGCGACGCGGTCACGACGAGCCCGCCAAGCGCGATCAGGATCGTGCGGCGCGAACCGATCCAGTCATCCACCCAGGCGAATGCGAACGCGCCGAAGCCCGCCGTCACGTTGAGCAGAATGCCGAAGGCGGTAACTTGCGCGAGGCTCATGCCGAAGGCGCCCGCCGCGTAGATTCCGCCAAAGGCGAAGACGGCGACCAACGCGTCTGCGTAGAGCATCTGTGCCAGCAAGAATCGCAGGATGTTTTTCTGCGCGCCAAGGCGGCGAAGCGAAATCTTCAGCGTGGCGAGACCTTCGCGAATCGCGGCGGCCAAACTCAAGCCGGATGCGGCGCGATCCGGCGTCCACAGGAACAGCGGCCACATGAACAGGACGAACCACAGCGCCACCAACGGTCCCACGATGCGCACATGCTCGGCGCGCGCGCGATCGAGCCATGAGAATTCGTGTTGCATGAAAACGAACAGCACCAGCACCAGCGCCGCAAGCCCGCCCGAATAGCCGAGCCCCCATGCCCAGCCCGAGAGCCGTCCCACGCGCTCTTCCGGCACGAGATCGGGCAGAAGCGCGTTGTTGAAGACCGTGGCCGAGGTGTAGCTGACATTGGCGATTGCCGCCAGAACGATCGCCAGATTGACGAAGGCGCGATCCGGCGCGACGAACCAGAGCAATGCGCATGCGGCGATGCAGAGCACCGAAAACGCGAACAGCCATGGCTTGCGCCTGCCGCCCGCGTCGGCGATGGCGCCGAGCAGCGGGCTGAGGACAGCAATCGCAAGGCCCGCGCTTCCGATTGCGTATCCCCAGAGCGCCTGGCCGCGCACTTCGTCCCCCACGACGGCGCGCGCGAAATAGGCGGGAAAAACGAAGGTCACGATCAGCGTGGCGAAGGGTGTGGAGGCCCAGTCGAACAACGCCCAGGAGACAAGCGCCTTGCGATCGGCGCGCAAGGGCCGGCCGCTGGCGCTCAGGCGGATTTGCTCTTCCAAGTCCGGCGTTCCCAAGTTTACAGGGCCAAATCCGCGTGGTTTTCTGGGCCAGGTTAGGCCATTTGCCGGGAAAATCATTGATGCTTGTCAGACGGGAAACGCAACGGACCGCCCATTCCTTCGGCGACGGATTGCGGTTCCTGCGGGCGCTTTTCGCGCATCCGCGCCAGATCGGCGCTCTGGCGCCGTCGAGCAACGGGCTCGCGCACGCCGTGGCGGGCGAGATCGATCCCGCACAGCCAGGGCCGGTCCTGGAGCTCGGACCCGGCACGGGCGCGCTGACACGCGCGATCCTCGAGCGCGGCATCGCGGCGGAGCGGCTGACCGTCATCGAATACGATCCGGCGCTTGCGCAGCTCTTCGCCGCGCGATTTGCCAGCGTGCGCGTGATCAATGCCGACGCCTTCGATCTCGCAAAAGCGCTACACGCGCATGCGCTTGAACCGTTTTCCGCCGTGGTCTCGGGAATGCCGCTTCTGAACTATCCGGAGGAAAAGCGGCTCGCGCTTCTGCGTTCGGTGTTCGAGAGGATGACGCCCGGCGCGCCGTTCATCCAGTTCTCCTACGGGCTTCGTCCGCCGATCGCGCCGCCGGCGAATGTCAGGCTCGATCGTGCGGCCGTCATTTGGCTCAATCTTCCGCCCGCGCGCGTCTGGGTCTATCGCGAACGAAAAACCTAGCGGCGGCGATCCGTCGGAACGGGAGCGCTTGTCTTTCGCGCGCCGCCGAGATGAGAGCGGCGGATCGCGACCGGGATCGTGCCGAGATAGACCACCAGTCCCAAAACAAGTGTGGTCCAGGGCGCGAAGATGGCGAGCAGCGCAAGCCCCAGCGTGAGTGCGGCAATCCAGCTCCAGCGGTCGCGATTGAAACGCAGATATTTGAGCGACGGCGTCGGCACGCGGCTCACCATCAGCGCCGACGTCACGGCGCCGAGGCCCGCGCACAAAATCGGGTTGCGCGCAAACCCGTTGCTGAATTCGAAACTCAAGAGCAACGGCAAGATCATGATGCCCGCGGCGGCGGGCGTCGGAAGACCGACGAAATACGGATGGAAATGGGTCGCGCCCTCGTCGCGCGCGGTCTGCACATTGAAACGCGCAAGCCGGATCGCGCTGCAGGCGCAGAAGACGAGCAGGACGATCCACCCCACGGTACCCAGCCGGTTCAGACTCCAGACATAAAGCGTGATCGCGGGCGCAAGCCCGAAGCTCACGAGATCGGCGAGCGAATCGAGTTGCGTGCCGAAGCGGCTGTCGGCGCCGAAGAAGCGCGCCGCGCGCCCGTCCAGCATGTCGAACACCATCGCCGCCAAGATCGCCACGACCGCGAGCTTCCACTCCCCGGCCAGCGCAAAGCGGATCGCCGTCGCCCCGCAGCAAAGGCCGAGCAGCGTCAATCCGCTGGGAAGGACCTTGCCGATCGACAGTTCCTCCAGACGCTGACGGCGCCGGGAAATTGTTCGCTTTGGGTCCGAGTTTTCGTGAGACATCCGGATGATCGAATTCAATCTTCGAGTTTTGCCAGAACCGTTTCGCCCGCGCGCACAGTGCGGTTCGGCTCCGCCAGCACCTTCACGCCCGCCGGCAGGTAGACGTCCAGCCGGCTCCCGAAGCGGATTATACCAAATCGCGCGCCGCGGGATATATGTCCACCCTCGGAAAGATCGCAGCGGATGCGGCGCGCGACCAGGCCCGCGATCTGCACCACCGCGAGCTCCTTAACCGTTCCATCGAGGCGGAGCCGGATCGCCATGCGCTCATTGTGCTCGCTCGCCTTGTCGAAAGAAGCGTTGAAAAAGCGGCCTTTCCGGTAGGCCAGCTTCACCACCGTCCCGCCGGCGGGCATCCGGTTCACATGCACATTAAACACGTTCATGAAGATGCTGAGGCGCAGGCGCGGCTCCGGCCCCATGCCCAGCTCGGGCGGCGGGGCGGCATGGGCGAGCGGCAGGAGCCGCCCATCCGCCGGGCTCACGACCAGTCCCTCGCCTTCCGGCACCCTGCGCTCGGGATCGCGGAAGAAGGCCACGCACCACAGCGTCAGCGGAAGGAACGCGCATGCCGCCCAGATCGAAAGCGCGAGCAGCAAGAGATTGACCGCCAGGAACAGCGCGATGAACGGCCAGCCCGTGGGATGAATGGGAATTCTCACATTGGTTCTCTTGCTCTGAGGGCGAATGGGACGAATGCTTTCCTACAGGAAATTCCCGCAAAGTCCCGATTCATGTTTGCGGATACTCTCGGATGGCCCCGGATCGGCATATGGTGCAGGGACGGAGCCGAATTATGGGCCTAAGCTGCTAAAAGAATTAGCTATTCTTAAATGGGAAAAATGTCCATGCCAACGGAAATTCCAGCATTCTGGCTCGCTCGGTATTTCAACGCATTGAAGTGGAACAAATGAAATGAGGACAGCGGATCGCTGCAGCGCCCTTGAGGATTGCGAACGAACCGGGCTTCGCCTTGCGGCGACGCTCCGGCCAGCCGGGGGGCGGCTCGTCG
>DATIZS010000086.1:0-3056 GCA_035516955.1 Rhizomicrobium sp. | reverse complement strand
CGTTCGTATTCACGGTCGCGCGCAATCTCGTCATCGATGAGATGCGCAAAGAGCAGGTCGTGCCGATCGACGCGGTGGCAGATCTGGAGGCGCTGAATGTCGCCGCCGAAATCCCCGCGCCCGACCGCAGCCTGATCGCGCGCGAGGATCTGCGCCGTTTGCAGGCCGCGCTCGACGAGCTTCCGCCGCGCTGCCGCGAGGCGGTGGTGATGCGCAAGATCGAGGGCATTGCGCGCCGCGACATCGCGGCTCGCATGAACATCGCGGAGAAAACCGTTGCCCGCCATATCACCGAAGGGATCTGCGCGCTCGCCAATGCGCTCTACGGCGATGGCGCGACGCGGAGGCGCCCATGAGCGAACCCGTGCAGCAGATCCGCTTCGAAGCGGGCGCCTGGGTCGAGCGGCGTGACGCAGGACCTTTGAGCGAAACCGAGCGGGCCGAGCTCGAGGCCTGGCTTGCGCAATCCATGTCGCACCGCGTGGCCTATTGGCGGGCGGATGCGGCATGGTCGAGCGCCGACCGCATCAGGATCCTGGATTCGGCGGGCGCGGAGAGACCGGCGCGCGCCGCATTGCCCGCGATCCTCAAGATCGCGGCCGCGCTTGTCCTGACGGCGACGCTTGCGGCCGGCGCTGTGTTCTACACGCGCGCGCCCGCCGACCGCAGCTATGCGACGCCACTTGGCGGCCACGAAGCCGTCAGCTTTTCGGACGGCACGCGCATCGAACTCAACACCGACACCGCGCTCCGCGCGCGCATGACGACGCGCGAGCGCGTGGTGTGGCTCGATCATGGCGAAGCCTATTTCCAGGTGAAACATAATAGCGCGCGGCCCTTCGTCGTGATGGTGGCCGGGCACAGGATCACCGATCTCGGCACGAAATTCCTCGTCCGCGCCGATCAGGGCGAATTGCGCGTGGCGTTGGTTCAGGGCCGCGCGCGCATCGATACGGCCGACAAATGGATGCAACAGCATTCGGCGCTGCTTGCGCCGGGCGATGTGGTGCTGGCGACCACCGGTTCGATGTCGCGCATGCATGAGAGCGCAAAGGCCCTTGCCAATGCGCTGAGCTGGCGGCACGGGCTTCTGGTGTTCCATCGCACGCCGCTGGCCGAGGCCGCCTATCAGATCAATCGCTACAACCGCGAAAAAGTGTTGATCGCGGATCGCGCGCTCGATGCGCTGCCCATCAGCGGCACGCTGTCGGCCACCGATCCCGATCAGTTCGCGCGCGTGCTCGAAAACATCTTCGGTCTCAAGGCGGAAAAGAAAAGCGGCGAAATCGTGATTTCGCGCTGACTGCGAAAAGGGGGGACGCAATGAACGCTCTGAAGTCCATGTTTCTGGGAGGCGCCTGCGCGGCGGCACTCGGCATTTCCGCCGCCCATGCCGCCATGTTCGACGTGCCGGGCGGCGATCTCGAAGCCGCGCTCAACGCGTTCGCGGCGCAATCGAACGTGCAGCTCGTGGTGTCGAGCGATCAGGTGCGCGGCGTGAAAACGCGCGGCGCACGCGGCGAGCTTGCGCCCCAGGCGGCGCTCGCCAAGATATTGGCGGGCACGGGCTTCACCTCGCTGCGCGATCCGGCGGGCGCGGTCAGCATCGTGCGCGGCCAGGAAAGTCCGCCGCGCTCGACGGCGCATGCATCCGAAGACCTGCCCGTAAAGCTGGCCGCGGCCGCATCGTCTGGCGTCGAGACGGTGGTGGTGACATCTTCGAAGATCAAGGGCGACATCCAGACCGTTCCCATCGCCATCACGGCGCTTTCGCAGGAACAATTGACGGAACGCCAGATCGCGGGCGGCCCCGATCTCGTGAAGGAAGTGCCGAATCTTACCTTCTCGAAAACGAACTTCACCGGCTACAATCTCGAAATCCGCGGCATCGGCACGCAAGCGATCTCGGTCACGACCGATCCGGCCGTGGCGGTGGCGTTCAACGACACGCCCTTCATCCGCAATCATTTCTTCGAGCAGGAATTCTATGATGTTTCACAGGTGGAAGTGTTGCGTGGGCCGCAAGGCACGCTCTATGGCCGCAATGCGACCGCGGGCGTGGTCAATGTGATCTCCGCGAAACCCACCGACCAGTTCGAAGCGATGCTTTCCGGCGACTGGGGCAATTACACGAACCGGCGCTATGAAGGCATGGTCAATCTTCCCATCGCGGGCGACAAGCTCGGCTTGCGCATCGCCGGCGAATGGACCAAGCGCGACGGCTACAGCTTCAACCAGACGACGGGCCAGCCGATTGACGGCCGCGATCTGTGGTCGAGCCGCGTAACGCTCGGATGGAAACCCGTTTCCTCGATTCAAACCTATCTGATCTGGGAACATTTCCAGGAAAACGACGATCGCCTTCGCTCCGGCAAACAGCTTTGCAAAACCGATTTCGGGCCCGGCGCGAACAGTCTCACCGACACCGGCACGTTCTACGAAGCGAACGGCACGCCCATCACCATACCGGCAGCGCAGGGTTCGGTGTTCGGACTTTCGGAGGCCTATTTCAGCCAGGGATGTTCGCCCGCGTCTCTCTATTCCAAGGACTCCTTCGAGGTTCCGAACGGTTTCTCGCTTCCGTTCATTTCGGGCGCGGATTTCGTGGGCCTGATCAACAACAATATCGATCCCTACGCCCAGATCACGCAATCGCGCAATCTGCGCAATATCCAATCGGTGATCGAACCGAAATATGCCGCCAACAACGACACGCTGGAATTCAACGCGAGCTGGACCGTTTCGCCCGCGCTGACCGTTTATTCGGACACGGGCTACAATCACGATTTCCTGTGGTCGACGGAAGATTACAACCGCTTCGACACGACCCCCGGCGTATTCCCGATCAACAGCTCGCATGCCACGCGGCTGAGCTTCATCCCCGATCCGGCGACGCCGGCCAATTCGCTCTATCCGGGATATCCCGGCGGCGCGATCTTCTGCGACAACCAGCTCGGCTGCAGCGACCGGCTCGTCGTGCAGGATCTGGCGGAAGAACATTCCTGGCAGTTCAGCCAGGAATTGCGCGGCGAGTCCAATTTCGACGGGCCGTTCAA
>DATIZS010000085.1:0-2357 GCA_035516955.1 Rhizomicrobium sp. | reverse complement strand
GAGGTCCTCAACGTGGCCATCGACGAGCCCGGCCCCGACCGCAGCGCAATCGCGCGCGACGATTTGCGCCGGCTTCAGGCCGCGCTCGACCGATTGCCGATGCGCTCGCGCTCCGCCGTGGTGATGCGGAAGGTGGAAGGCCTGTCGCGGCACGAGATCGCCCAGCGCCTCGGCATCACCGAAAAAACCGTCGAGCGTCATCTGACGCTCGCGCTGCGCGCGCTGGCCGATGTCTTTTACGGCGAGGCATCGAACGACAGGAGACGGCCGTGAGCGAAGCGGCGAAATCCGCGGATCGCGATATCGATGCGGATGCCGCGGCATGGGTCATCAGGCGCCGCGACGGGGAGTGGAGCGCCAGCGACGACGAATCGCTCGCGCGCTGGCTCGGCGAATCCTGGGCCCATCGCGTCGCCTATTGGCGCATGGACGCAATGTGGGACGAGGCCGACCGCCTCGGCGTGCTGCAAGTGCGCGAGCCCAAGCGGGGGCGATTTCGTCCCCTTCTCGTGAAGATCGCGGCGGGAATTGCCGCGCTGGCGTTGATCGGCGCGGGCGGCGCCTATTGGTCGGCACGGCCCGCGGTCAAAACCTATGCGACGGCGGTGGGCGGACGCGAGCTCGTCAGCTTCGAAGACGGCACCAAGATCGAACTCAATACCGACACGGTCCTGCGCGCCTATATGACGAGCGGCGAGCGCAAGATCTGGCTCGACCGCGGCGAGGCCTATTTCCAGGTCAAGCATGACGCGGCTCATCCTTTCGTCGTGATCGCCGGGCGCCAGCGCATCACCGATCTCGGCACGAAATTCTTCATCCGCCGCGACGCGGGCGAATTGAAGGTCGGTCTGGTCGAGGGCCGCGTCGAACTCGCGGGCGCCAGGCACGCGGAAACGATGCTGACGCATGGCGAAGAGGCAACGATCGCGCCGAACCGTTTTTCGGTCGTGAAGAAGACGGCGAAGGACCTCGCCAACGAGCTTTCCTGGCGGCGCGGGTTCCTCGTGTTCCGCCACGCGACCCTCGCCGAGGTCGCCGCCGAGTTCAACCGTTACAACCGGCAGAAGATCGTCATCGGCGATCCGGCCGCGGCCGAAACCACCATCGACGGAACATTCCTGTCCAACGATCCGGGCGCATTCACCGATGCGGCCCAGACCTTGTTCGGGCTCAGCGTGCGCACGCGCGCAGACACGATTCTGGTTTCGCGCTGAGGAAGCATTCGCAAATCGGGCGGCGGGGCCGCCGGGGGGAGAAGATGACGAGACGCAATATCCTGAAATCGGCGCTGGTGGGCGGCGCATCCGCGCTGGCGCTGGCGAGTGCGGCGCGCGCGGCGGAATTCGACATCCCGGGCGGCGATCTCGAAACCGCGCTCAACGCCTATACGCAACAGGCGGGCGTACCGCTCATCGTCTCCGACATCGCGGTCAAGGGCACGCACACGGAAGGGGCGCGCGGCGAGCTCACCGCGGCGGTGGCGCTTTCGCGCATCCTGGAAGGCACCGGATTTTCCTCGCGCATGACGCCATCGGGCGTGATCGCGGTGGTGCACGTGCAGCGGACCGTGCCCGCGCACGCCGCACGCAGAGAAGACGCCGTGCCGGTCCGCACGGCCGCTGCCGCCGCGGCAGCCGCGAACGTGGAGACGGTTGTCGTCACATCGTCGAAGATCAAGGGCGATATCGAGACCGTTCCGATCGCCATCACGGCGTTGTCGCAGGAACAACTCACGTCGCGTCAGATCGCGGGTGGTCCCGACCTCGTGAAGGAGGTTCCCAATCTCACCTTCACGAAAACGAATTTCACAGGTTACTCGATTCAAATCCGCGGCATCGGCACACAGGCGATCTCGGTGACGACCGATCCGGCGGTGGCGGTCGCCCTGAACGATATTCCGTTCATTCGGAATCATTTCTTCGAGCAGGAATTCTATGACGTGGGTCAGGTCGAGGTGTTGCGCGGCCCGCAAGGCACGCTTTATGGCCGCAATGCAACCGCGGGCGTCGTCAATGTGATCTCGGCCAAGCCCACCGATCAGTTCGAGGCGATGCTCTCGGCGGATTGGGGCAACTATGCCAACCGGCGCTATGAAGGCATGGTCAATCTGCCGCTCGTCGACGACCGCCTCGATCTGCGCATTGCCGGCGAGTGGACCAAGCGCGACGGCTACACCGAAAACCGGATCACGGGCGATCAGGTGGACGGTCGCGATTTGTGGTCGACGCGCGTCACTATCGGTTGGCATCCGGTGCAAAGCCTGCAGGCCAATCTCGTCTGGGAACATTTCCAGGAAGCCGACGACCGCATGCGTACGGCCAAGCAATTGTGTTACGCGGACAATCCCACAAATCATC
>DATIZS010000084.1:0-2185 GCA_035516955.1 Rhizomicrobium sp. | reverse complement strand
CATATTCCCTGGTGCCCCGGGCTTGCCTATTACCGCGCCCGCGTGCGCGAGCATCGCTGGCATCATTTCCGCAACGAGAATTTCTGGTGGGGCGTTTCGATGGGGCTGGGCGACCGCATCTTCCGCACCGCGCCCAGCGTGAAGGATGCGGGCGCCTCCGGCACGACGGCGACGCTGGGGATGAACGAAGGCGCACGTTGAACCGGGCCCGCGCATGGTAACCCGCGCGGGGCCAGAGACGCCGGCGCGTTACGACATGCTCAAGAGATAAGGATAATCCGAATCGGTGAGGCCGTAATAATCGAGCATGCGCGCGACGCGGTCGATGTGCCGCCAGGTGAAATAGCTCTTGCCCCGCCCCTCGACGCCACGATTGAAACGATGATGGACGCGCTCGTTCCAGACATTCGCGATCGCGCGTTCGCAAACTTCCGGCGGCCGCGCAACATTGGCATGCGCCAGCGCCTCGCCCAGCGCCTTCGCCGGATCGTTCAGGAATGCCGCATAATTCAGGATGCAGGTACGGCCCGGCTCCGCGCGCGCATAACCGAGCCAGGTGGCGTAATAACCCGCATACCACGGCGCCAGGATCTCGATCAGATAGTCGGCCTTGCGATCGCGCGGGAAAGACATGAAATCGTGGGGGATCATGCAGTTGAGGCCTTCGCGCCGGGCCGCCGGATCGGTGTCCAGCATGTCCCAATAGGATGCGAGCATATCGAGTATCGGGCGCATCATGACGATGGGCTTCAGATCGAAGACATCCAGAAAATGCGTGTTGGCTTTAAGGGCCTGCATGTGGACGTGGGTGACCAGCGTCTTGGTCGTGAGGCCGCCCGAATAATAGGCGAGGAACGTGGGCAGATAGAATTGCGCATCCCGGCCGCCCTGCGCATGGACCACGCGGACAAGTTGGCCGTCGATCGCCTCGATGGCGGCGCTGCGCAGAAACGTACCCGCGGCCTTCGGCGGAAAGGCGAAGATGACGGCCGGGCGCCGCGTGCCCAACAGACCGAGATAATCGCCCAGCGCGCCTTGAAAGCTGCCGTCGCTGGCGGGTTGCGCGAAAGCGGCGCGAATGAGAGCTCCATCGTGATCCGTGTGCATGCGCGCCAGCCCTCGAGATTCGAGACGGCCGACAATAAGCGCGTGTGTGCCGCCAGAATTGTCGGAACCGGTTTTTTTTCGTCGCGGGATCGCGCGTTGCGACAAAAACTTACAATCCGGTGGCGGCGGCGATTTTACCCGGCAAGAAAATCCGCGCATGGGCGGGAATTGCCGCAATCGTCGCAAGACTGTATCGGGTAAAACATCTTTAACGCTGTTTTTCGCACGCAGCCTCGCGCCGGTTTCCGGCATGCGTGATGCTGTTCCTTCGCGAAACAGCGGAGGAAGCCATGTCCGTCGGCGCCATCGGGTCTCAACCCTATCTGAGCCAGACTCTCTCGAATCTGCTTGCGCAATTGACGCCGGGCACGGCGGCATTTTCCGCCGGCGTCACACCGTCATCGGACACGCAAAGCACACAGCCCACAGGACCATCCACGCCGCAGCTCAGCGCGCAGATTCTCAACGTGCTGCTGATGATCCAGGAAGATAGCGGCACGCAAGGCGGCAACACGCCGGCCTCCAACAATCCGCTGCAACAGCTCTTCGCCGCGATGGACACGGACGGCGACGGAACCGTCTCGCAATCCGAGATGGAGAGTTACATCGGGCAACAGGGCGGCACCGAGGCTCAGGCCGACGCCCTTTTCAACGGCCTCAATCAGAGCGGCAGCGGCAATCTGACCGAAAACCAGCTCGCGGGCGATCTGCAACAGGTGCGCGGCCATTTCGGCGCGCACCACCATCACCATCATCATATGCCGATGGCGGATTCCGACGCGACGGCAACCGATACCGGCAGCAGCACGCAAACCACGCCGCAACCGGATGCGAGCCAGTCGGCGCTCGATACGCTTCTGAACGGGCTTGCGCAGAGCGCCGGCGCGGCGGGCGAGCTTCTGGCGCAAACCGCCTAAGCCGGGCGCGGCAAACGCCCGGTCAGCGCGAACAGGTCGCGTGCTGCACGGTGCAGTCCTTGCCGCCGCCGTCCTTCGTGCATTTGTCGAGTGCGGCGCCGCGCGCAGCCCCGATGCCGTCGCCGATGCCCCAATAGGCGTTCGTGCCCTTGCCGGAGACG
>DATIZS010000083.1:0-6398 GCA_035516955.1 Rhizomicrobium sp. | reverse complement strand
GAATTTTGTCGACCCCCCCTCAAGGGGAGGGTGGAATTTAGACCGGCCCCAAACCCTTGCGCACCGGCAGCAAATCCGCGAATTTCGCGGCGCGTTTCTCCGATTTCGACACGAAACTCTCGCGCATGTCGCTTTCCGGATTGAACATGCCCGCCTGCCACGTGGCGATATAATCGAGCCCGTCGGCGATCGAATGATCGCGCGCGTAATTGATCATCACCTTGGAGCCGTAAACCGCGAGCGGCGATTTCTCCGCGATGTCCTTCGCAAGCGCCATCACATGGGCGAGCATCGCCTCCTGCGTCGGGAAGATGTCGTTGATCAATCCCATCTCCAGCGCCTTTCGCGCCGGCATGCGCCGCCCGGCATAGGCGAGTTCGCGCACCATGCCTTGCGGCAGAAGCGAGCAGAGGCGCGGGAACGTCCCCACATCCGCCGTCATGCCGAGATTGATCTCCTGGATGACGAAGAACGCATCCTCGGTCGCGTAGCGGCAATCGCAGGCGCTCGCCATGTCGACCGCGCCGCCCACGCAGCCGCCTTGAATGGCGATGAGCACCGGCAAGCGCGCGCGTTCGAGCACGTTGAAGGTTTCCTGGATATGCAGCACATGCGTGCGCAGATTGGCGCGCGTGCGCCCGCGTTCCTCTTCCGAAATCACCGCGCTCGCCGAATTGGCGCTCGTGAACACCGACAGATCCATCCCCGCCGAGAAATGCTTGCCGGTGGACGAAATCACCATCACGCGGGCGCGCGCGTGATCGTCGATGTCCTTCACGATCTCCGGCAGCTCGCGCCAGAATTCCGGCACCATGGTGTTGAACTCGGCCCCCCGCTTCAGCGTCAGATGGGCGATGTTGTCGTTGATGGAAACGTCGAAGCAGCGATGGGTCATGGGTCTCTCCGATATCGGTTGCCCCATCCATAGCACGGCCCGCCTGCGGCCGGGAGCGCCCTTGCGGGGCGTGCGCGTTCATGGCTAGTTCTTCCGCGGAAATTCCGGGAGGCGGCCCATGCCCATCAATTACGACCAACTCATGCAGCTCAAATCCGTGGGCGAGAAATACAGCTACACCGAGCGCGACACGATGCTTTACGCGCTGGGCGTGGGCTTCGGGCGCGATCCGATGAACATGGACGAGCTTCCCTTCGTCTACGAGAACGGGCTGAAGGCCGTGCCCACGCAGGCCACCGTCATCGCCTGGGGGAGCGCGGTGATGGGCAAGTCGGGCATCAATTTCATGATGGTGGTGCATGGCGAGCAGCGGCTGACGCTGCACAAGCCGCTGCCCACCTCCGGCGATCTCGTGGCCGACGAGCGCGTCACCGGCGCCTTCGACAAGGGGCCGAAGGGTGCGGTGATCCTGGCCGAGAAGACGATCCGGCTCGCCGGCTCGAACGAAAAGCTCTGCACGCTGACCTCCACGATCTTCGCGCGCGGCGACGGAAATTTCGGCGGGCCGAAGGAAGGCGCGCCCGAACCGCATCAAATCCCCGATCGCAAGCCCGATGTCGTGCACGAATGCGATACGCGACAGGACCAGGCATTTCTCTATGCGCTGTCCGGCGACCGCAATCCGCTGCATCGCGATCCGAATTTCGCGAAGATGGCGGGCTTCCCGCGCCCGATCCTGCACGGGCTCTGCTCTTACGGAACGGCGTGCCGCGCAGTGCTTTCGACCATCGCGAAATACGATCCGGCGAAGATCACGAGCTTCGATGTGCGCTTCTCCGCGCCCGTCTTTCCCGGCGAAACCATCGTCACCGAAATGTGGGTGGACGGAAACGTCGTCTCCTACCGCTCGAAGCTGAAAGAGCGCGAGGCGATCGTCCTCAACAATGGCAGATGCACGCTCGCGGCCTGATCCGCTCGAAGCGGCCGAGGCGCTGATCGCCGAAGGGCGCAGCGCCGAAGCCGCGGCGCTCCTCAAATCGCGGATCGAAGAAGGCCGCGGCGGATTGATGGCGCGGCTCGCGCTCGTACGCGCGCTCGTCGAAAGCGGCGACGCGGCGGGCGCCGTCGAGGCCGCGCGCGAGGCGGCGCATCTCAATCCCGCAGCGTCAATTGCCGCGATCGCGTTGGGCGAGGCGTTGCTCGCCGCGCACCATTTGCCGCCCGCGATCGGGGAGTTCCAGCGGGCATTGCGCCTCGATCCGGAAAACGAGCGCGCGCGTTTCCTGCTCGGTTGCGGCTGGCTGGAAGCGGGCGAGGCGCAGAAAGCGCTCGGCGAACTGGAGAATTGCAAACCGTGCGCCGAGGTGGACGCCAGAATCGAAGAAGCGCGTGCCATGCTGGCGCGTCCGCGCTCCGATCCGCGCTATGTGCGTCATCTCTTCGACCAGTTCTCCGCCGATTACGATCAGCGCATGATCGAGCAATTGCACTATCGCGCGCCGCAGATCCTGCGCGAACTCGCAAACCTCGTCATGCCGGGCCGCGAGAAACTGCGCATCCTCGATCTCGGCTGCGGCACGGGGCTCGCAGGCGAAGCGTTCAAGCCGCTCGCGTCCTATCTCGAAGGTATCGATCTTTCGCCCGCCATGATCGCGCGCGCGCGCGAGCAGAACATTTATGACGCGCTTTGCGTCGCCGATATCGAATCCTGGCTGAACGAGAGCAAGAACGAATTCGATCTCGTCCTCGCCGCCGATACGCTCGTCTATCTGGGCGATCTCGCGAGCGTGTTCGTGGGCATTGCCGCGCGTCTGGCGCCTGACGGTTTCTTCCTCTTCACCGTCGAGAAGCATGAGGGCAAGAATTACGAACTCGGCCCCAAGCGGCGCTGGCGGCATTCCGAATCCTATCTGACATCGCAGGCGTTCAAGGCGGGTTTTTCCGTCGCCGGTCTTGTGGAATGCGTTCCGCGCATGGAAGCCCAGCGTGCGGTGGACGGATTTGCCGTTGCGCTGATGCGCCGCTCCGGCTGACAAATCGTTTCCATTGTGGAGGCTGCGATGAACATCGGCATTCTGATCTTCGACGGCGCGGAGGAACTCGATTTCGTGGGCCCGTGGGAAGTTTTCACCATGGCCAATGAAGTGAGCGCCCGCAGCGGCAAGGAGCGCCCGCACAAGATCATGCTCGTGGCGGAAAAAGACGCCGCCATCACATGCGCCAAGGCCATGCGCGTGCTCCCCGATGTCACCACGGCCAACTGTCCGAAGCTCGATGTCATTCTGATCCCGGGCGGGCAGGGCACGCGCCGCGAAGTGGAGAACAAGCCGCTGCTCGACTGGATCGCGAAGACATCCGCCAAATGTGAATGGATCACATCTGTGTGTACGGGCGCGCTTCTGCTGACGGCGGCGGGCCCTGCGCGGGCAAAGCGCGTCACCACGCATTGGGGATTTGTGGAAACGCTTCGGGGCCGCGGCGAGGCCGCCGAAGTCCTCGAAAATATCCGCTATGTGCGCGACGGCAACGTGGTTACCGCGGCGGGCGTCTCGGCGGGCATCGACATGGCCCTTTGGCTCATCGGACAGATTCATTCGCCGAAATTCGCCCGTTCCGTGCAGAAGGCCATGGAATACGACCCCGCGCCGCCCTATCCGGCGGAGGTGTGACGCTGCCCGGCCTTTATTCCGCCGCGAACTCTGTGCTTTTATGCCCCCGCCTAGAGGGGCAGAAATCTTTCCAAGAGGAGCTTACGTGATGTTGAATCGAATCGGCTTGGCGGCCGTGATTTTGGCTGTGTGCACGGCGCCGGCTTTGGCCGATAACAAGTGCGGCAGCATGCCGATTCCGCCGGCCCTGCCGTCGGGCGGCGATATTGCGAAGATGGCGCCCGCGGCGGCCGAAACGGCCAAGCACCAGGCGTTCCTCGACGTCAAGACCTGGCAGACCAATCTCAACGATTTCCGGGATTGCCTGAACAGCCTGATCGACACCGACAAGCAGCGGATGGGTCAGCTCGATCCGACGAAGGATTCGAGCAAGATCACCGATCTGCAGATGGAGATCGACGGCGCGACCGGCGCCCATGATTCCTCGGTCGATGCCGAGGAAAAGGTCGTCAACGATTTCCACGCCGTCCAGGCCGCCTATTGCATGCGGTCCGACGTCGACCAATCCACCTGCCCGAAATAATCCGGCGCAATCGATTCCTCGTGAAACGGCCCGCCTCGCGCGGGCCGTTTTTTCGCGGGGCCCGTGCGAATCGCATATCCTTCCTCCCATGAGCGCAAGCGCAACCCGGCGCGAAGTCCGGCGCGAACATTCGCGCGCGGCCAATCGCGCCTCTATCCTGGATGCGGCGCGGCGCGTGGCGGCGCGGGGCGATGCGCGCACGCTCTCGCTCCGGGCGGTCGCCGCCGAAGCGGGCTACGCGCCAGCCGCTCTTTACGGCTATTTCCGCAACAAGGACGAGCTGCTCCTGGCGCTGGCCGCCGAAGACCTTTCGGCGCTGACGCGCGCCTTGCGTGCGTCCTCGGCCGGAGACGGAAGGCTGGCGGAGGCGGCGATGGCCGCGCTGACGCTGCTGGAACATACCGAGACGCTGGCCGCGGCGGTTTCGGCGCTTCCGGCCCAGGCGAGCGAGGCCGAGCGCATCTTCAACGGCAGGCTGATCGCGGCGCTGACCGCGCTTTCCGAGGCGAGCGGCAAGCCCGCCACCAGCCGCGAAACCCAGGCCGATATTGTGCTGATGGCGGCGAGCCTTGCGGGGCTCGCACTCCTGTTGCGCTCGGGCAGGCTTCAGGCGCTGGGCTTTTCCGCCGCCGACATGATCGGGGCTTTGAGCCGCCGCTTCGGCATTTGACCCGGTTTAAGGGGTGCGATTTGCGTGGGCGCGCCCGCATTCGTACATTCGGGAGAACCGCTATTTCCAAGAGGAAACCCCGTGCATCCATCCGTTGTCGTCAAGAAGACGCCGGACAAACCGGCCGTCATCATGGCCTCGACCGGCGAGACGCTCACCTATCGCCAGCTCGAGGAGCGCTCCAACCAGGGCGCGCATCTCTTCCGCAAGCTCGGCCTGAAGACGGGCGACTGCATCGCCATCTTCATGGAGAACAACATCCGCTATCTGGAGGTCTGCTGGGCCGCCCAAAGGGCAGGGCTCTATTACACCTGCATCTCCTCGCGGCTGACCGCCGGCGAAGTCGAATATATCGTGCGCGATTGCGGGGCGAAAATCTTCGTCGCCGGCCATTCGCTGGCGAAGGTGGCGGGTGAAGTCGCGCCGGCGATTTCCGATCTCTCGCTTCTGATGGTGGGCGGCGCGATCCCGGGCTATCGCAGCTACGAAGACGAAGCGGGCAAGATGGCGCTCACGCCGATTGCCGACGAAACGGCCGGCGCCGACATGCTTTATTCCTCGGGCACCACGGGCAGGCCCAAGGGCGTGCGCAATCCGCTCTCCGGCATGCCCATCGATTCGCCCAATCCGCTGATCGGCCTTGCGGGCATGCTGTTCGGCATGAGCCAGAATTCGATTTATCTGTCGCCCGCGCCGCTCTATCACGCCGCCCCCTTGCGCTATTGCATGACGGTCAACCGCTTCGGCGGCACGGTCGTGGTGATGGAGCATTTCGATGCGGAAGAGTCGCTGCGCCTGATCGAAAAGTACCGCGCCAATATCAGCCAATGGGTGCCGACCATGTTCGTGCGCATGCTGAAATTGCCGGAAGAAGTGCGCGCGAAATACGACGTCTCCTCGATGCAATCGGCGATCCATGCGGCAGCACCCTGCCCGGTCGAGGTCAAGAAGAAGATGATCGAATGGTGGGGCCCGGTGCTGCATGAATATTATGCCGGCACCGAAGGCAACGGTTTCTGCTATGTCGGCAGCGCCGAATGGATGAGCCATCCGGGCACCGTCGGCAAATCGCTGCTCGGCGAAATCCACATCTGCGACGATGAAGGAAACGAACTCGCAATCGGCGAGGAAGGCACGATCTATTTCCAGGGCCCGTCGGAATTTCAATATCACAACGACGAAAAGAAGACGCGCGAAAGCCGCCATCCCGCGCATGGCGATTGGTCGACGCTCGGCGATGTGGGAAAGCTCGACGCGGAAGGTTTCCTCTATCTCACCGACCGCAAGGCCTTCATGATCATCTCCGGCGGCGTCAACATCTATCCGCAGGAGGCCGAGAACGTCCTCATCACCCATCCGAAAGTGGCCGATGTCGCCGTGATCGGCGTGCCCAACGAGGAATTCGGCGAGGAGGTGAAGGCGGTCGTGCAGCCCGCCGATTGGGCCGAAGCGGGGCCCGAACTCGCCGGCGAGCTGATGGACTATGCGCGCGAGAAACTTTCGCCCATCAAATGTCCGCGCTCGGTCGATTTCGAGCGGGAGCTTCCGCGCCATCCCACCGGCAAGCTTTACAAGCGGCTGATCCGCGACCGTTACTGGGGCAAACGCGAGAGCCGCATTGTCTGAGGACCCCGACATCCT